>JBPCUV010000362.1:0-27201 GCA_051010975.1 Desulfocapsaceae bacterium | reverse complement strand
CAGGGCTCGATCTCAGCACCTCTTGCCGGCCGATTCCGGTACTTTTCAGGGCCGACGACATCGGTGTTCTGTCGACAAATTTTTTGCGAATGCTCGACCTGTTTCAAACCCATCACCTCCCATTGTGCCTTGCCGTGGTGCCAACCTGGCTCAGCCAAACCCGCTGGAGAGCCATTAAAACCCATATCGACACCGGCTCCCCCCTGTGGTGCTGGCATCAACACGGCTGGAACCACACCAACCACCAATCGACAGGAAAAAAATGTGAGTTCGGCAGCGCCAGGTCGAGGAGTGCAATCTCAAACGATCTTTCCCGGGGCAAGGATCGTCTGCTGAGAATTGTCGGCTCGGATTATTCCCCCTTCTTCACCCCCCCATGGAACCGCTGCTCTGAAGAGACGCTGGCCATCCTGGCTGAACTCGGCTTCAGCGGCGTTTCGAGAAGCAGAGGAGAACAAGGCGAGAATGGATCTCTGAAAGATTTTTTTATTAATGTCGATCTGCACACGAGAAAAGAAACGGACGGCGGCTCTGCGCTTGAGGGCTTATGCGACGAATTGCGTCTTGCTGTTGAGCAACATTATGTTTCTGTTATGATTCATCATCAGCTGATGAACGACAGTGCCTTCGAACTGCTTGAGCTGCTGCTCACCCTGGTAGCAGGAAACAGCAAATTCAGGGCCTGCACCTTTAATGACTTGAGAGGACAACACGAACCTGACAAATAGGCCACTGACACCTAGTTCTTATGAATATCATTGACAATTATCGATCCGTGGAGATAGTATCAGAGATACTATTTCGCTTCGGAAACTTCCAGTAACCAGGCCTCATTTTCCATTTCAGATTCGAAGATGAAACGTCTCATTGCCCTGCCGTTCAGAAAATCGTTGGAAATCGCCTTCCAGTCAATCCGGGTGCGTTTTTTCCGGTCGCTGGTAACCACCACCAGTCTGGTACTGGCTGTGGCCTTCCTCTGCTATATGCGGTCCTGCAATGATTTTGCCCAAGCCTTGCTTAACTCAGGGGAGATCAGCGGCTATCAGACTCTGGTGAAGGCCGGTTACGATGTCAGTTTCGGATCCGATATCATCGCCGCTTCGGCCAAGCAGCGCTGGATCGTCACCCTTTCACTGCTGGTCTGTATCGTAGGAATCATCAATGCTCAGCTCATGTCCGTGACCGAGCGTTTCCGAGAAATCGGGACGATGAAATGTCTAGGGGCCCTGGACCGCTTCATCGTCCGATTGTTTGTGCTGGAAGCCTTGATGCAGGGCCTGGTCGGTTCGGTGGCCGGATCCATCTTGGGGGTAGTCAGTGCACTGCTCTCCTCATTGCTGGGTCTGGGGACCGGCATTGTCAGTTCTTTTCCCTGGCTGGCGCTGGGCTACTCGATGCTGCTCAGTATTGTGGTCGGAACCGGTCTCAGCCTTATTGGTGTGATCTACCCCGCCATCATTGCCGCCAGGATGCAGCCGGTGGAGGCAATGCGGCTGGAGCAGTAGCTTAGTTATGTAACAACCTAAATAGGAATAACCTGTCATGGCTGGAAAAACGATAGTCAGAGTCAGCGGCGTTACCAAGGACTTCGATCTCGGCAAGATAGTCGTTGAGGTGCTCAAGGGCATCGACCTTGAGATTGAAGAGGGAAGGTATCTCAGTATCATGGGCCCTTCAGGGTCGGGAAAATCGACCCTTTTCAACATGATTGGCGGTCTCGACAAGCCCACCTCGGGAAAAGTTTTTATCGACGAGGTCGATATTGCCCAGCTTGACGCCTACGAACTGGCCTGGCTGCGCTGCCGGAAAATCGGCTATATATTCCAGACCTTCAATCTGATTCCGGTCATGACCGCCCTGGAAAATGTTACCCTGCCGATGACATTTGCGGGCGTCTCCAATGATGAAGCCGTCGAGCAGGGCATGGCATTGCTCACCCAAGTCGGCCTCGACGGCAGGCACGCCCACAAACCCACCGAGCTCTCAGGTGGCCAGCAGCAGCGTGTTGCCGTGGCCCGGGCTCTGGCCAACAGCCCGGCTATCGTTCTGGCCGATGAGCCGACCGGCAATCTGGATCTGAAAACGGGCGAAGATATCATCGACCTGCTTAAAGAATTAAGCAGTGAAAGAAAGGTCACGGTCATCTCGGCGACCCATGACTACAAAATGCTCAACGTCTCCGACCAGGTAATCTGGATTCGTGACGGCAGAGTCGAGAAAATCCAGGAACGATCGGAGCTGGAAATCAGGACCGGCGGGCTGGAATAACATAATCACCTGGCAAATGCGCAATTTCCTGCACATAATCAGTCAAACACTGAGCACCTTCTGTGCTTTTTTCTTGCTGACAGTGTTTGTCTTTGCAGCCCCGGTCCACTCCCAGGGTATCGATGAGATAATCTCGAAATTCAGCGGTTACGGCGACCGCAGCAGCGGTACCGAGGGCAGTGCCAGGGCGGCTGACTTCATTACCGATTATTTCACCGAACTCGGTCTCGATCCACAGACCTATTTTTTCCAGATCCCCACCCGCCAGGTGCATCATGCATCCATTACCCTGGACGATCAGACGGTCCCCTTATCCCCTCTGATGAACAATGCGGTCACCCCGCAGGCGATAGACGGCCAGCTTGAGGGCCCACTCTATTGGGTTGGCAAGGGTAATCTGGCTGAACTTGACCAGAAGCTGATCAAGGATGCCATCCTGCTGATGGATTTCAATTCCGGAGCCAGCTGGCTCACCGCCGCCTCGCTCGGAGCCTCGGCAGTGATCTTTGTCGATTCTGAAGTGACGACTACCAACAGCTTTTTTCGTGAGAAGGAGGAGCTCTCCCCAATCCGCTTTCCATGCTATTGGATGGAAGAGCAGCAGGCGAAAACACTGTTTGGAAACTATCGGGATGCAGTCAACGGACTGGTGCGCGACAAGGTGGCTCTCTCCTCGAAGATCACCTGGAAGAACAGTACAGAGAAAACCATCTACGCCCTCATCGAAGGCAACGACCCCGATCTCTCGGAAGAACTGGTCATCATAGAGGCTTTCTACGATTCCACCGCTCATGTGGCCGGCCGCTCGCCCGGAGCCGATGAGAGCATCTCCATTGCCAGCCTGCTGAAACTCGCCGAACATTTTTCCAGCAGACCGCCTGGACACTCACTGCTGTTTGTTGCCACCAGCGGCCATGCACAATCTCTGCACGGCATGCGGGAATTAATCTGGTCCATGCAGGAGCGTACGAAGAGCATGCGGGATCGTCGCAAAGCGCTGCAGAAAATGATATCGGCTGCAGAAGAAGATCTGGAGCTGATCGACAGTCTTTCTTTCCCGCTTGCAAACGATCCAGAAAGAGACGCACTCCTTGCCGAAGCGATAGAAAATGATCTCAAATTTCTCATCGACCAGACTTCAATCAGTCTGATGAACCTGAGAATGCGTAAGGACAGCGGCTCCGAAGAGCAGATCAAGCCCCTGGCCGAACACCGGTCTGCCCTTAGACGACTGAGTTGGGTTCAGACTTATGACGATCTTCCCGAAGAAGAACAAAAACTCCTCGCCGATCTTCTACCAGTCGTCAGCCAGACTAAAAAAAATGATATTGTCGATTTTCAAGATCAGCTGCAGGCCCTGCAGTCCGCCCTTGACTTCAGGCAGCTGACGCGGGACTACAGCATGGGAGCGGTGCTGTCTCTGCACCTCTCAAGCCATGGCGAGGGAATTGGAGGTTTTCACCGGGGCTGGCTCTACAAACTTCGTCCGCGCATCAATAGGACAGCCATGTTCAGCACTATTGGTGAGATCTTCGAAGAAAGCAGCGCCAAGTCACATGGTACAGCCCGCTATATCAACTCCCTGAAACCGAGCGGCCTGCGCAGCTGGGACTCTTATTTCCTCGATCGTCCCTTTCTCGGCGGCGAGGTCAGCTCGCTGGGCGGCTACATCGGTGTCACCCTGACCACTATTGGTGACGCCAGATTCTCGTGGGGAACCCCCTGGGACACCCCGGAAAAGATTAACTGGGACTATGTGAACGATCAGTACGGACTGCTTGAGGACCTGCTTCGGGGAGTCAGCTCTGCGCCAAAGCTGCATGACGGCCTGTTCCCGCGCAACGGCTACTCTTCGGTGACAGGCACCAGCAACCTGGTACTGCACGGTGAACTCTTTGCCAACTATCCCACCTCGGATTCCGTGTTGCTTTCCTATCAGGGTATTGCCAAGCTCTACGGCTGGGTCCACCGGGACGGTACCTTTCTCTACAAAGGTATTGCCGATAAAAAAAATGTGTTCGACAAGCTCATCATCGAAGGCTACCGGTTTGAAGAGGATAGCGGCAAAGTTATCTGGGCGATTGACAAAAAGGAGACGACCAAAGACAATTACCGGGTAAAAATAGTGCGCCGGGCGATGAAGACCCGGCTCATCATGTTTGGCTGCAGTGAGACCACCATTTTCGATCTCCTGGAGCCCCGAAGCCTCGAGTATATGACCAAACTGTACCTCTTCGACGGCAGACGGGACGCGCCGCCGCAGCGTTACTGGTACAGCAGGATAGACACCAGAGAGTCGATAATCTCCTCAATTTATCTGGAACCGGCGGCCCGTCTCAAGCTGACCCTGTCCGACAATGTACTGACCAGGAAATTCATCTTGTCGAATGCCTCTGAAGAGAAACCGATGGGTACCGGGTTTCCTGTCGACGAGAACCCTCAAATTAACAATACAATTTTCCATTCTGCCGGCGATGCCTGGTCCCTGCTGACCCCTCGAATTCTGAACCTCGAATCTCACGGCATCTATGACGAACGGATCAACGGGCTCAAGGAGCGCGGTCTGACTTCGCTGGCGAACAGTGTCCGCCATCTGGGCGAGCTCAACTATGCCAACTTCAGGGAGGCAGCCTCAGAATCCCAGGCCCTGGCCGCCCGCGTCTACACCCAGATAGAGAAGACCCAGAAGGACGTCCTGTTCGGAGTCCTCTTTTATATTGCCCTGTTCGTGCCGTTTGCCTTCTGTATGGAGCGTTTCCTGTTCGGCTACACCAATATCTACAAGCGGATTAGTGCCTTCAGCCTGATTCTGGTCGGCTTGATCGCTATCGTCTACAACGTTCACCCCGCCTTCGAACTAGCATACAGCCCGATGGTGGTGATTCTTGCCTTCTTCATCATCGGTCTTTCGGCAATGGTCACCCTGATCATCTTCTTCCGCTTTGAGGAGGAGATGATTCTGCTGCAGCGCCATGCCAGCAACATGAGCGCTGCTGAAATCAGCCGCTGGAAAGCCTTTGTAGCCGCCTTTTTCCTGGGCGTGTCCAACCTGCGCCGCCGAAGGATCCGGACCATCCTGACCTGCTCGACACTGATTATCCTGACCTTTACCATCATGAGCTTCACCACGGTCAAGTCGAATGTCCAGACCAACCGCCTGTTTTTTCAGGAGGAGGCGCCCTATCACGGGCTGCTGATGAAAAAATTGAACTGGCGTTCGATGCCAAGCCAGGCAACGGCAATCCTTGAAGGGAGCATGCAGAACATCAGTACCCCGGCACCTCGGATCTGGCTCGAGGCTGCGGATCCGACCAGATCAATTCAGGTACCGCTGCGTTATAACGGCAACCATGCCATACTGCAGGGAATGGTGGGCTTAAGCCATTTTGAAGCTGAAGTGACGGGACTGGATCGACTGCTTTCCTCCGGGAGATGGTTCACTGAAGCAGATTATACCTCGATCATCCTGTCTGACTCAACCGCCTCCCAGCTCGGTGTCACCCCTGGCGAAAATAGTAAAATTAAACTCTGGGGGACTGACTTTACGGTGATCGGCACCTTTCCAGGAGAAACGCTTGACCAGACCCTGGACCTTGACGGTGAACCGTTAACCCCGGTGACCTTTCCCAAGGATCGCTCCGAAGGGCTCTCCGATGTCGAGCAGGAAGCAATCGAATCCGGTGATGATATTCGCAGTTTCCAGGGGCGTTATACCCATATCCCCGGCTCGCTGACCGCCTTTGTTCCTGCACCTACTCTGCAGGCCATGGGAGGTGTGCTCAAGAACATTGCCGTCCGACCCGACTCTGAAACCGATATCGACAATATCGCCTCGCAACTGATCGATCGCTTCAGTCTGGCTATTTTCACCGGTGACAAGAGTGGTGTCTGGCTCTATAACCTTAGCGATACAATTGCCTATAGTGGCGTTCCCAATATTATTATTCCGCTGCTGATCTCGATCCTCATCGTCCTCAACACGATGATCAGCTCCGTTTACGAAAGGAAGAACGAAATCGGCATCTACACCTCGGTGGGGCTGGCTCCCTCCCATGTCGGCTTCCTGTTTGTCGCCGAAGCGATGGCCCTGGCCGTTATCTCCGTTGTACTGGGCTACCTGCTGGCCCAGGTTTCGGCGGCCTTTCTTTCCGATACTTCGTTCTGGGAAGGTATCACCGTCAACTACTCCTCGACCGCCGGCGTGGCCGCCATGATCCTGGTCATCGCCGTGGTGCTTATCTCAGTCATCTATCCGGCCAGGGTTGCTGCCCGGATTGCCATTCCCGACGTCAACCGCTCATTTGAACTCCCCGCCCCCGTCGACGACACAATCGATACCAACCTGCCCTTCTACATGAAAGAGCAAGAACGCGAATCAATCGGCGGATTTCTCTACAATTATTTCATGGGGCATCAGGATATTTCGCACGGTCGATTCTCCACCGGCCACGTCGATCTGGTGATCGAACCCGAAAACAGCGCTTTGGCCGGGCAGGTCCACCTGCAGGCCCGGGTCTGGCTGGCCCCCTTTGATTTCGGCATCATGCAGGGGATCGACATATTCTTTGTTCCCGCACCCGGGAGCCCCGAATTCCTGGCCATACAATTGAGGATTCACCGGGAATCGGGAGAAAGAGGGCAGTGGCAGCGGATAAATAAAATGTTTATCCACCAACTTCGCAAACAGCTGCTTATCTGGCGGTCGATGGATCAGGAGACCCACAGGCAGCTGGGCGAGGACTTCGAGGAAGTCCTGCAGGCCAGGCAGAAGGATTGAGCAAAGATATGGACCGGGACGCCACGACTCTCCAGCTCACTTCGCGCATCCGACCGAGGGCTATTTTCATCGGTTTGATACTGTCTGCCGCAATCTGTCTGCTGACACCGGTTAACAACATATATCACCGTGCCACCCCGCTTGGTGGAGGCCACTTTCCGCTGGCGCCGTTTTTTCTCTTTCTGGTACTGGCCCTTCTTGTGCTCCTGATCTCCAGAGTGTTTAAATCCAGGGCCCTGATCACCGGCTCGGAGCTTCTGGTGATGTGGATGCAGATGGTCATCGGGTCAGGTATTGCCTACACCGGGCTTGCCAGAACCCTGCTCATCAACCTGACCGCCCCGGTTCACTTCGCCACCACCGGCAATCAGTGGCGCGAGACCTTCGAGCCCCTGCTGCCCAAGGCTTTGATGCCCAATGATGCCAGTGCCATTGAGCTTCTTTACAATGGCCTGCCGTCAGGTCGGTCCATGGGTTGGCTGGAGGTGGTCGGGGAGATACCCTGGCAGGCCTGGTCCTCGGTATTCTTCCGTTGGGGCCTCTTTATTCTGTTGAGCTACATGACGATGATATTCATCATCAATCTCTTCTCCCGGCAGTGGATCGTAAATGAAAAGCTAAATTTTCCTCTGCTCAAGGTCCCCCAGTTCGTAAGCTACACGGTCGACAACCCTGATGGTTTGAAGCTTTTAACCAACCGTTTTCTTCTGGTCGGCCTGCTGATCCCGGTCTGCCTTCATCTGCTTAACGGCCTGAGCCTTCACTTTCCTTCTATTCCAACTATTCAGACCCTGGTCCTGGCTGGCAAGTACTTTCCCAAAGAAGGACTGCTTTCCGGTTTTTACAAGCTCAAGATTTACATCTATCCTGCCTTTATCGGTTTCGCTTTCCTCACTTCCAGGCAGATTTCCTTCAGTTTCTGGGTCTTTTTCCTGGCCGGAGGCCTGCTCTATGGTATTCTGGACATCTCCGGCTACGCGATACCCGCTTCTGAGCTGGGTATTACCTTCGGCCCGACCCTGACCAGGCCTGAAGAAATGCAAATGATCGGCGCCTACGGCGTGTTTTTCTTGTTTCTGGTCTGGCTGGCCCGGCACCATCTCATAGATGTTTCAAAACAGGCGCTTTTCCTTAAACCAGGCGAAAACGTACAGAGCGAATGGTTTGATGCACGCCTTTCCTTCTGGGGTGTCCTGGGTGGTTTTTTCTTCCTGGTCCTCTGGTTCTTATGGCAGGGCCTGGCGCCTTTCGCGGCGCTGCTGATTGTCAGCTCATTTTTCATGATCTCCCTGGTGGCTACCCGGATCATCTGCCAGGGCGGGATTGCCTACTTTACCCTGACCGCCGCTCCCATAGATGGTCTGATTACCAACTTCGGCACCAAAATATTTGCCGGTGCCGCCGGACTGATTGGCGCCATCAGCCAGAAAATGCTGTTCGTCGATCTGCGCGAATCGCTGATGCCTTCGCTCCTGCACAGCAATAAAGTACACCAGTCGAAGAATCCTACAACTCTTGTCTTCGGGGGAATGCTGCTCACCCTGGCCGTATCGGTAACCGCCTCGGTGCTGGCCATGATGACGCTCTGCTACCGTTACGGCATCCGGGCGCTGGAACTGGAATGGGCCACCTCGACCACGCTCAACGTCTATGAAAATGCCTTCAGACTGATCGTCAACCCTGTTGCTTCAGGTGATTCCGTCTATACCTTCGGGATGATCGGCACGGTTATCATGCTGGTGCTGGTGGTTTGTTATCAACGTTTTTACTGGTGGCCGATCCACCCCATCGGCTACCTCACCGCCTATTCTTCAGCCATGCGGATTCTCTGGGTGAGCTTCTTCATCGGCTGGCTCTGCAATGCCCTGTGCATGAAGTATGGCGGTGTCACCCTGTTCAGGAAGATGCAATTTTTCTTTATTGGCATGATCATTGGTGATCTGCTGATGGGCGGAATCTGGGCTATTGTCGGCCAGTTTACCTTCTCGAGTTATATGGTGCTGCCGGATTAGATCTATGTACGATGACAAGGAACTAAAAGAATATCGGGACCTGCTGCCGCCCCCCGACCACTTCGAGGAGGGATTCGACTGGAAGACCATCATCGGAGCGGTCTTCATCGGCTTTCTGATGATGCCGGGCTCGATGTATTTGCAGCTTGTCATCGGCCAGGGCATCGGCCCGGCGGCCCGCTGGGTGACCATCATCCTCTTTGCCGAGATAGCCAAAAGAGCCCATTCCGAACTAAAGCAGCAGGAGATATTCCTGCTCTACTATATGGCCGGTGCTGCGCTCGCTTCACCTTTCTCCGGCCTGCTCTGGAATCAATACCTGGTCCAGTCCGATGCTGCCCGGATGCTCGGCCTCACCGAATTCATACCGACCTGGGTCGCTCCGGGACCCGAATCGATGTCGATAATCGAGCGGACTTTTCTGCACCGTGACTGGATGATACCCATCCTGCTGCTGGTCGGCTCCCAGATTATCCAACGCATCGATCATTTTGGTCTGGGCTACGCCCTCTACCGGATAACTTCGGATGTTGAAAAACTGCCTTTTCCAATGGCCCCGGTGGCAGCCCTGGGTACCATGGCCCTGGCTGAATCAACTGAAGAGAAAAAATCGGGCTGGAAGTGGCGGGTATTTTCCATTGGCGGAGTCATAGGGCTGGTGTTCGGCGCCATATACGTCTTGCTGCCGGTTGCCTCGGGACTCATTTTCACCGAGTCGATCCGACTCATCCCCATACCCTGGATAGAGCTGACCAGCCACACGGAAGCGGTTCTCCCGGCCGTAGCCACCGGTCTGCAGCTCGACTTGGGATTGGTTTTCATCGGCATGGTACTGCCTTTCTGGGCAGTCATCGGCGGGCTCATCGGACTGCTCATCACCGTGGTCATGAACCCGATACTCTACACCCAGGGTATCCTGCATCGCTGGCATCCGGGCATGGCCACCGTGGAAACGGTATTTGCCAACAATTTCGATTTTTACATGAGCTTCGGCATCGGCCTCGGGCTGGCCATTGGAGTAATCGGCATCTGGTCGGTGGTCAGATCTTTCAGGGACTCATCCTCCGATCGAGGGACCTTGAAAGATCTGTTTGATCCGCCTAAAGGCAGGGGAGATTTCAACTTCTGGATCTCGATAGCCATCTACGTATTTTCGACCCTGGCCTACGTAGCTCTCTGCATGTGGCTGGTGCCTTCCTTCCCCTGGATATTCTTTCTGGCTTACGGATTTATCTATACCCCGATTATTTCCTATATAACCGCGCGAATGGAGGGTATCGCCGGTCAGTTCGTCAGCCTGCCGCTGGTCAGGGAAGCCAGCTTTATCGCCGGTGCCCGTTTCTTCGGTTATCAAGGTATTGAGATCTGGTACGCGCCGATCCCGATTCACAACTACGGAGAGGCCACTGTCCAGTTTCGCCAGATTGAACTGACCGGGACCTCGATCCGGGGAATAATCAAGGCTGAAATCATCGTCTTTCCGGTGGTAATGATCGCTTCGCTTTTCTTCTCGCAATTCATCTGGCAGTTGGGACCAATACCCTCCGCAAGCTATCCCTACGCCCAGGAGCTCTGGCATCTGCAGGCCCTGAACACGCTGCTGATGCAGACCTCTACGCTGGAAGGAAACTCGGCCTTCTACCAGGCCCTTAACGGAACCACCGTCTTTTCGGGACTCGGTTTCGGCCTGCTGGCCTATTTTATCCTCAGCCTGTTCGGGTTGCCGGTTCTGCTGATCTACGGAGTGGTCAGGGGACTCGGCCAGTCGACCCCCCACGGGCTCATTCTAGAAGTGGCGGGAGCCCTGCTGGGCCGTTACTATTTCCTGAAAAAATACGGGACCATGTGGCGACAGTATGCACCGGTATTGCTGGCCGGATTTTCCTGCGGTATGGGCTTGACCGGCATGTTCGCCATGGGCTTTGCCCTGATCATGAAGTCGCTCAACTATATGGCCTACTGACATGGGCCTCTCTGCTGCTTATCTTTTAAGCGGTTAGCAACATCCACACCAATCCTTCCTGACAACCGAGTTTACCATGCGGCTCACCGAGCGACCACTCTTCTACTGGATTAAAAAACGGTACCGGGCGCTTCAGATTGTCCTGCTGGTGATCATTGTTATCGGTCTCTTTTTCAGGGTTTATCCCCTGGAAATGCAGCGCAAGATTATCAACATCGCCATTAACCTGAGAATGGTGGACAAGCTTTACCTCTACTGCGGGCTCTATCTTGGAGCGGTTTTGATGGCCGGAATCATGAAATACGCGGCCAACACCCTGCAGGCGATCATCGGCCAGAAGATCCTGATCGGGATGAGACGTGAACTTTACCAACATATCCTGCACCTGCCCCTGACTTTTTTCCATCGCACGCAGACCGGCACGATCACCTCGGCAATGACCGCCGAACTGAACGCCATCGCCACCTTTCTGGGGGGAGCCCTGGCGATTCCGATTACTTCGGTTCTTACCTTTCTGGTCTTTCTGGGGTTCATGATCTACCTGAATCCGTTGCTCGGCCTGCTGAGCATGATCATCTATCCTTTTGAATTCACCGTCATCCCCCTTCTACAGCGCTGGCATAATCGCTACAATCAGAAACGCGTCATGGTCACCAGGCGGATGGCCGGCCTCGTAAATGAAGCGGCCGAAGGAATCCACGAGGTTCAGGGAAACGGCTCATATCTGCTGGAACAGATGAAGCTGGACCGGCTCATATATAGGCTCTATGATCTGATCGTCAGACTCGACATCCTGAAATACGGCATAAAGTTCAGCAACAACCTGTTCCAATCCATCGGCCCGTTCCTGCTCTTTCTGGTTGGCGGATTTATGGCTATCAACGGTGAATTCACCATCGGGGCCCTGGTCGCTTTTCTGTCTGCCTACGAAAAAGTGTATGATCCCTGGAAGGAGCTGATCCTCTACTATCAGTCCTACCAGGATGCCCAGGTCCGTTATAAGCAGATCATGGAGCTGTTTGATCACAAGCCCCAGTTCCTCCTCGAAGCACCTGTTTCGGAACCGCGAAGCTTTAAAGGATCGATCGAGGCAAAAAATATCGGTTATCAAATCAACCAATCCATTCAGCTCCTAGACGACATTTCATTTCGTCTCGAAGCCGGCAAACACCTGGCGCTGGTCGGTTTTTCCGGATCGGGCAAGAGTACCTTGAGCCACGTCCTCAGCAGGCTCTATCACCAAAGCAGCGGCACCCTGAGCATCGACGGACAGATGATCGAAACAATGTCTCAAAGGGATGTGGTCACCGGCATCAGCACGGTAGCCCAGCATTCCTTCATTTTCACCGGCTCGGTCAGGGACAACCTGCTCTATTCAACTAATGCCCTCCATCTTGCCGGCGGCAACCACGAGCTTCCCAATCGGCAGGAGATCTTCGAGATTGTCACCGAAGTCGGCCTGGCTCCGGATCTGATCCGCTGGGGACTGCGCTCGACCATCTCACCCCTGCGAGCCGAACCGATGATTTCCAGTTTTATAAAAATGCGGGAAATCGTCCGGCGGAAAATGGGAACAGACATTTCACAGGCTGTCGAGTTCTACGATGTAAACCGGTTTTTGCAGTACAGTCCAGTCGCCGTCAATATCATGTTCGGAACCTACGGAATAGCCTACACTACCAAAAAACTGCTGACCCATGAAACATTCAGGACTTTTATTGACGATGAAGCGCTGGAAGAACCGTTGATCGAATTTGGTATCGAAATTGCTGAAGCGACGATCAACCTTCTTGGTGAGTTCAGCGAGGACGATTTTCTCTTCCAGGGAAGCCCGATGAAACCCGACCAGCTGAAAGATTATGAGAATCTTATAGAACACATTCATCTGGGTCGCAGTTGGAAGAATCTCAACAAAAAATCACGGGATCGTCTCCTGCTGCTCGGTCTTAAATTTACCCCGGGACTTCATAAAATCACTTCTCTGCCTGGCAGTCTCGAATCAGCTATCATGGAGGCTCGGCCTCGATTTCTTGAGCAGGTCGCCAACATCGATATAGAAAGTTGCAGCAACGGAACTAATGGAACCCTGCAAACCGAGATTGCCTCACTTGATCAAAAACATAAGGCCGGCCCCGCCAAGACCGATTTCACCCCCTTCTGCATTAACCACTACCTCTATTCCCGTAACCTTGAAGACAATATTATTTTCGGGACTGTCATTGACCGGGACCTGGTAAGGGAAAAATTAAGCGTGGTTGCTGCTGAAGAGCTCAAACGTCATGGTTTGCTCGAATATATCATGGATATCGGGCTTGATTTTCATGTTGGCAGCAAAGGTGACAACCTCTCCGGAGGGCAGAAACAGAAATTGGCCCTGGCCCGGGCATTGCTGAAAAAGAGCCCGGTCCTAATCCTCGATGAGGCGACTGCCAGTCTGGACAATAACTCGCAGACCAGGATACAGCGCTACATCAGTGACAAATTGAAGGGCAATACCACGGTTATCGCCGTGGTTCATCGTCTTGACATGATTTCTGAATATGACCATATTTTAGTTATGAAAGAAGGTAAGATCGTTGAATCGGGAAGTTATGACGATCTTATTGAAAAGAAAGGAACCTTGTATGAACTCATCAACGGCAGTCGAGAATGAAGATCACCATTCCACCCGGCTTACTAAAGATTTTAAACAACTCAGACAATCCCCCCTGTTTTCCGGCCTGCATCTCGACGTGGTGAAACTCATTGCCTATCTATCCAGACACCGGACTTTTCAACCCGGCGATCTGCTCACTGAGCACGGGGATAAAGCCGATAAGGCCTTTATCCTGAACGAGGGGTGTGCAGAGGTGATTGTCATGCACAAAGGAGAACAAGTGGTGCTGCAGCAGCTGGAAAACGAAGGTTTTTTCGGAGAACTTGCCCTGCTTGCCCAGTTCGACTGGTTCTTTTCGGTGAAAGCACTCAATGTTGTGGACGCTCTGATTATCGATCGCAACGCATTCCAAAAAGTTCTGGAAAAATTCCCCGACCACAGGGACGGAATCATCGAGCGGGTCATCCAGACCTACGTCAGTCGGCTGGTCGATCAGACCTCATCTATGCTTGACAAGATGCTACCCGCCGACACGATTCCGTCAACGGCCCTGATCTGATATGAAAAATTTCACCGCTGCGACACTTATCGTTGCCGCCCTGCTGAGTTTCAGTTATGTATCGGCGAATGACGCCCCGACCGAGATCGGCGGCTTTAAACTTGGCGACTATATTACTGATTACCCACAAATAGAATATTCCGATTATCTCAAGGAAGTAGTGGTGAACGACTGGCACGGCTTTCGGAAAGGTATCATTTCCTACGGCACTTGTGCGTATCCCGGCCGGATCGTCAAGATTAGAATGAAATACCAGAATTCCGGCAAAACATTCTACGATGAGTTACTAAAGAAGTTTAAAAGCAGATACGGTAAACCCAACGAATGGAAAGGTGACGCCTTTGGAGTCCTCTATGTCTGGAAATGGCGGTTTGTTGATGAACAAAATCGGCGGGTCAGCCTGATCCTGCAGCATAATTTGCAGAACGAAAACGAAAATGTCGGTAATATGGTAAAAATATCCTTTCCGGAATTGATGGAGGAAGAGCGCTACTGTGTCATCAACTATTTTGAGAAAAATAAAAGCGCTGAACAAAAAGAAACGATCAAACAACGGATGAAACCGGATTGGGACTATATGCTTCCCCGCTGAATCTGACCGAGACATCTTGACCCGCATCAACCATATTCGCTGGAATCATCTTCATCTTGACATCCCACAGCACTGGGATGTCATTGTCAAAGATCGGCGTCATCTGATCCTCGAAAACGACCTCAAACCGATTGCTGAACTTCGGTGGCAGCCGCCTGGAAAAAACACAGGTGCAATTTCCGGGGAAAAGATCGCCCGGCAGCTGGCGGGTAAGAGCTGCACGAAGAGAGGAGAGCTGAGCGGATTGCTACCCGCCAGTCTACGAACACGATTTGCTGTTGAAACCTACTCCCTTGATCACTCAATAGAAGATACCGTGCTGCTGCTGAGCTGCAACAGCTGCACGACAACACTGCTTCTCAGGGTGTATGGCAAGTCGGTGGAGAGCTTTCGAACCTACCCTTTCGTCCTCGAGTCGCTGAATTGTCATCCTGACAAGTCGGAAATAGCGAGATGGCAGATTCAGGACTTTTTCTTTTCGCTTCCTGAGGGGTTTGAACTCGAGCGTTCTTCTTTTCGATTTGGGCTTACCACTCTCTGTTTCAATAGCACTGAGGCAGAGCTTATTCTTTGCCGGCTGGCCCCTGCGTCCCAGCATCTGCAGCACAGTTCCCTGTCCGCCCTTTTCCAGTCATTCTGTTCCGCCCTGCCCGAACATCAGGTGGTGGCCAACCCGTCGACACTTTTCTACCACTACGAACCAAAACTAGCGGAATACCTGTGGAGCCGGATAAGAAGGAAAAAGGTTTATCAGACTTCATCATTCGTTCATTTTCCTCACTATGACCGCATATTAGGGTATAGTATCAGAAGTAAAAGACCCATCGAGACATGGGTGAAAGCAATGATTGATGATGGGTATGGGATTATTCAGCAAAAAAAAGCAGCAAACCTCTCTGACGCGTGATCAGGCGCTCGCCTGCACCCCGGTGAGAAATGATATCGTTGACTGGGAGATCCTTGAGTCCGGTCTGGTACAACTAGAGTATGTCCTGGTGCTGAAACCGTTTTTAGTGTCGATCTTCGAACGCTTCAGCAGCGGCCCCGCGGAGACACCCACCAGAAAGCTCCAATTGGATGCGCTGGGCAGCCAGGTCTGGCAGATGATCGACGGCAGCAGAACCACCGCTCAACTCATCGAGGACTTTGCCCGCCATCACAAAATATCCAATCAGGAAGCAGAACAGTCGATCACCCTTTTTCTCCGTGAACTGGGCAAAAGAGGTCTGATCGCACTCGGCTGATTATTGTCTTGCGGGAGCTTCACCGAGCTTTTTTCTCACCATCTGCAGATCGTTCCAGGTCGGCTGTTTCATCTCAGGATTTTTCAACAGATAGGAAGGATGGAAGGTCGGCATCAGTGGGATAGTCTGCCCACTGCCGAACTGAAACGGATGAAATCTGCCCCGCAGCGCTATCAGTGGCCGGGTAGTATCAAGCAGGGCCTGGGAAACAGCAGAGCCCATGGTGAGAATCACCCTTGGCGAGAGCAGGGTTATCTGTTGTTTCAGATAGCTCATGCAGGTCGTGATCTGGCTGGCCTCCGGCCTGCAGGATTCTGCCACACTGCATTTAATTAGATTGGTGACAAACACCTCGGATTGTTTCATCTCAATGGCCCCAATCATCTTGGTAAGCATCAGGTCCTGTTGATCACCGAACAGCGATTCACCGTGAGTAGCCGGGTTGTGGACAAGCCAGTCGCCGACCACCAGCAGATCGGGCTGCATTCCCCCATTACCGGAAGTGCTGATTTGTCGGGTTTCGTTAAGCTGACAGAGCTTACACGATTTAATTTCTTCGGTCAGTTCTGCAATGGTGACGGTATCCGGCTCACTCTGGGGGATTACGGGAGTGCTCGTGGACAGCCCTTGGCGCTCAAGGTTCTGCCCCTCACCTTCCGGGTCTGCAGCTACACGCTCCAACTGGCGCAGTCCCGCCTCGAGAGTACCACTGTTGTGATAATAATTGATTCCGCACGATTGATGGTAGGCAACCAGGGATCTAATGGATTTGAGCAGTTCGGCAGCAGTCATCTAAGGTGTTTTGACGGGCTCTGAGTTGCTGAAACGTATCTGTCTGGCCCTATATTAGCGCTTTGTACTGTCTCCGCAATACTTTTCACTAATAGACTAAAAACCTGTAATTACTTGCAATATAGCAACTCCACCAGAGGTGTTGTATTTTTGTGGTAGTAAGGGAAGAAAAGCAAAGCGCATTTTCCCCATTTGTGGTATATTGATATGAGCATATACACTAATTGATGGTGGCAGCATTTGCTGGCTTACAGGGACAATCTTATCGGAAGTAGGTTATGGAAAAAGAGGAATTCAGCAAAATCAGAAAACAACTAGGGAAAACCCAAAAACAACTGGCCGCATTGTTGGGGATGTCGTTAAAAACCATTCACAGCTACGAGCAGGGTTGGCGCTCTATACCGGCCCACATCGAACGTCAGTTATTTTTCCTGCTGATCAAACAGCGCGGAAAAAACCCGGAACTAATCCCCTGCTGGGAACAAAAGGAGTGCCAGGAGAAAGAGGATTGCCCGGCCTGGGAATTTCAGAGTGGCCACCTATGCTGGTTTCTGTGCGGCACCTTATGTGAATGCACCAGTGAATCATCTTACAAAGAGAAGATCGGAATCTGCCGAAATTGCAAGATATTCAAGTCTCTGGTCGAATAATTTCTATTTAAGCGACCAGCAGCCCTTTATTTTCATGGATCTGGCATTAGGGTATTAAAGCTAAAGATTTAATACCCTGCTGGTCCATTGACCGGTATATCGATAATCAGTTACTCAGGTGTAAGTTATGCCAATATACGAATTCGTCTGTAATTCCTGTGGAAGCGAGTTTGAGGCCATCGTTTCATCCACCGATACCAGCTCGGTCTCTTGTGAGTCGTGTCAGGACTCCGATGTAAAGAAAGTGATGTCAGCTTCAAGCATCAAGGTAGGGGGATCGGCCGTGCCACTGAGCCCGTCTCCGGCTGCCGGCTGTGGAGGCGGCTCTGGATTCTCCTGAGCAAGCTGATGCGAACCCCGGGTGGGTTCAATTTAGCTCAAAGATAACTCCAGAGTGCCTAGCAAAATCGACCTTTAGTCGTCGCCCTTATTTCTGGAGAAATCGAAAACCCTTTCATTCTTTTTCAGCAGACCATATTTTTCCCGGGCGACCTGCTCCAGATAGGCCTGGTCGTGCTTCAGCCGCTCGATCTCGGCTCGAAGTTCTTCATTGGATTCCATCAGTGCCTTGGTCTGCAGTTCCAACTCACTGCTCTTACTTCTTAATTTAACCAGGCTGTAGACTCCGGTCCCAGGGGCAAAGAGCAGCCAGACAAAGGCGCCGACGATCAGCACAATGATGATCTTAAGCAGCCTGTTTTCCTGAAGCGGTGTCAGCTTCTTTTTGGGTTTCTTTCGCAGCACAATATGGTCAAGGGTCGACTGGGGATTGATTCAAGTTCCGCCCCATATAACCATTTCTGAAGAGGATCTGTCCACAGCTTTTGCGGTCGTCTAGACTTCCTTGATTCTGTTTAATTTTATTATTCAAGTTCAGAGCAGACCTAAGTGTGATCCAGCAGTATCCAAGCCCTGAACCATTTGATTAGAGCTTACACTCACATCAAATCAAGCGTAATCATTTACCGCCAAATGAATCAGCCGAAATCAGACGGTAGTAGAAGCGCCGCACTTCCTGCCCCTCTTTTCTGGCATTGAGCGGCAGAATCTCAGAGTCAAATACCACCTCGCTCTTGAACGACGACTTCTCCAGTCTCGATTTTTTCGAGGCCACGGCAATGACATCGACCGGCTGCCAGTCCTTGGCATCAAACCACATCTGATACATCCGGGAATTGTAACCAAACAGGTGCCAGCCGACACTTTCATTTCTACCGGCTGACTTGTTCGACAAGCCTTTATTGTGGGCGTTTTTGGTTCGGTAAAAAGCCAATCCGCTGGTAATCTGGTAATGATCCATGCCGACCACGATCGGGCGCTCACCGGATTCACTTTCCACCTTATCAGCCAAGGTTTCGACTTCAGCGGCAAGCTCATCCCAACCGATGAGAAATGGTCCCGGCGGATGAGGAACACCGGGCAGTCCCAAGGTCACGTAGTGCAGCGCTACAGCAAACACCATAATCAGAAGCGGCAGCGTAAGGCGCCATAATTCATGAACCGCCATCAGGCAAATCGAGCAGAATCTGCCATACACCGAGGTAACGGTACAACCCAGAAATGGCAGTACCGCCAGCCAGATAGGGCTTGTCCAGTTCAGCTTGACCTCCCTGGTGAAACTGATGGAGAAGAACAGAGCAAACGGTAGAAGCGCAAGGAGCACAAGCAGCAGATAGGTCCGATCTAGATTCCGACGGGAGTCAGCCTCTTCATGGGTTTGTGCGGATCTGAATATTTTTTTACCAAATAGAAAAAAGAGCAGCGCTCCAATCACCCCCGCAGGGGTAAGCATGAGTGTGATATGCCCGATCAGAGCAGGGGTAGATATGACCGGATCGCTGGAAATTCGTTTTGCGCTCTGAAATAGAAAAGAGACCCACTCATGCTGCATGTTCCAGATAAGCACCGGTGAGAATAGTACCAGAGTCAGCAAAAGTGCCCAATAGGGGCCCGGTCTGAAGAACCATCTTCTGGCCCTGCGGTCGATCAGCATGAAAAGAAGAAACGGAGGGCCGAGCAGTACTATGGTATATTTCGACAGTAAACCCAGACCTAAGCTGATGCCGATACCGGCCCAGGAGGTCGAGTCATTCTCAATCAGGGCCCGATAGCCGAAGTAGAGCAGAGCCGACCAGGCGGCATGAAGCGGCGCATCCGGCGTCATCAGAAACCCGACACCAAAATAGAGCGGCAGGGTTGCCAGTAGAAAGGCCGCACCCGCAGCAGCCTGACGGTCAAAAACCTTTACACTCAGTTGATAGCTGAAGAAGGCGGTGACTAACCAGCAGAGAAAGGCAGCGAATCTGACCCCGAACTCGCTGACACCCCACAATTTTGTCCCCATCCAGATCAACACTGCCACCATCGGTGGATGGTCCAGATAGCTCAGCGCCGGGTGCTGCGCGTAGTTCCAGTAATAGGCCTCTTGTTCCATCAACTCGGGCAGGCCAAGATAAGCAAAGCGCAGGACAACCATGGCAGCACACAAGATGCTCACCGAGGTTTGCATACGGACAGCATTGCTGCCCGGGGGGGGAAATACCCAGAGTGCAAGGATCAGATTGAGGATCAAGACCCCGGTAAATGCGGCAGGCACTATCCGCAAATATTCAGGCAGACTATTTATACTCAGCAGATGTCCAAGAACGGCGCCTTGCAAAGAGGCAGCGATCGTAAATGCTACCAAAAATCTGAAAAACAGTGACAGGGTGATCTTCTGATCTATTTTACCGCCACTTCCGGCCCGCCTAAGAAGAAGAAAGATGATCGGACAGGCGCCGGCCAGGGCCGCCGGGTGGGCGGCCAACAAAGGAACGCCTGTAAACCGCAGAAAAACATAGAGGGGTATGGAGACGACCAAGGCGAGAACAGTGGACCGTAAGAAAACGGACCAGTCAATGATGGCTAAATCCAGGAATACGCTTGGAGGTGTCCGATTCAATATGTTGTGCTGCCGATATGGTTATAAGGTTGAGGGGTCGGATAGCTACACATGAGCTGCACTACTCTACAACCAAATCGATCTTTTTCAATGCGGAAAAAAGACACCCGCTTTTGAATCCAAATCAGGGTGGTTTCAATCCCCTGAACCAAGGGGTGCACCCCAGCGCCGATCCTCAGTGAAAAGCACATCGACAAAAGTTGAACCGTGGAGCTTTTCCAGTTCAATGAGCATTCCTGTGCGAATTTCATCCAGTTCTCCAATAGTGGAGATCTGATAGTCCTTGGGCACCACCACATGTACAGAGACCATTCTGGTGCGCCCCGGCTGCAATACCCTGACAAAAGATTCAACCACCGGCAGAGCCTCGAGACTTAAAGCGACCACCTCTTCAACACTTTTTACCACCTCTGCCGAGGGAGCACGATTGAGCAGCTCCATCAGAGCCTTCCAGGCCATGCGTATGGGCACCGAAATGGATATCAGCACAACCGTCAAAACCAGCAGGGGATCGATATAAGGTGTCAGGTGAGAATAGCGTGTATTCTGGATTAGAAATACCCCCAGAAAGGCCAGCAGCACAGCTGAGGAAATCGCTCCATTGACCAGCCAGTTTTCGGCATCGGCCCTGAGCAGTGGACTGCCGGTTTTCTTGGCAGCCCGATGAGTGAGCAGGGCAAGACTCCAACAGGAGATGGCCGCAAAGAAACCGTAGGCTGTCGCATACCCCAAAGCAATAGCTCTTCCCCCGCTCAACAAAGCCTCAACCGCTCCTATCAGGGCCATCACGGAAATACCCAGGACCATGAGCCCTTTTATACCGTTGATCAGCGGTTCGAAAAAACCGTAGCCGACCGGAAAGCGCTCATCATCCCCACGTATGACGAGGCGGGCCACTTTCAAAGTGAAGAGCCCCGTGACGAAATAAATCAGGTTGAATACCCCGTCGAGCATGATAGCCTGTGAATGGCTGACGATGGCTACCATGACACCAACCATACCGATAATGAGGTTGCCTGCGGTCGAGAATTTTAATCCCCTCTGTTCGTTCATAACAAATAATCCATGAGAAATGGCCTGACAGGGTCCCTTTGCTGAAGCTCTAATTTAGCGTTTTTTGCCTTTATTTACATTATCTTACAATTGACTTTCTATGGGCAGCAGACGACCAAACAGATCCACTAAACTTTGCAGCCCACCCCTTGCTGGCTGGACATCAAGGGTCCTGTTCGAGGATTGCCAGTGAATTCGATTTCCTCTGCCGAGCGACACTTCCCAACCATTCTCGGGTTCAGTAAGGAACTCGAGAAAATCGGCAAGTTCGCCAGCCAGCTCCTCTGATTTGATAAGCAGCCCATTCTCTGAATTGATCACCAGGGCCCGGGGATCGAAATTCAGGGAACCTATAAAGCAGAGACGTCTGTCGGTTACGATTGTTTTGGCATGAAGCGATATAAAAGGAGCTTTGACCGGCTCAACATCGGCCCAGTTCCTGACCGTTCCCGAAGGCTGATAGTTGAACTCGAAGAGCCGGGCACCAGTGTTGAGAATAGGCCGCCGATATTTTTTATAATGGCTGTTGACCAGCGTGTGGTTGGTCGAGGCCAGGGAGTTGGTGATTATTTTCACTTTCACACCCCTTTCAACCCCCTCCTGCAGATCCTGGAGAGCGGTCCCCACCGGGAGGAGATAGGGGCTTGACATCAGAAACTCTTCTCTCGTCGGCTCAGAGAAGTAGGAGATCATGTCGATCAAGCGGTAGTTTTTGCCTTCGATCTGGACCGGGTCGTCCTGGAGAAAGTGGGCAGTACCGATAAGCAGATTTTCCTCGAGTATGTCGAGCGATTCCTGCCAATCGCGATTCTCGAGGTGATAAGAAACCAGCTGCGGGCTATACGTCTCGAGTCGTTTGCTTAAAGCGCTGCGTACCTCCCCCAGCGTATTGTCCGGTAACTCATCAATCCAGCGAGTTAACGGATAGACCGCATTGTCATTCCAATATTCGTCATAAGCTCTGGAGCTTTCCCCTACCACACCGCCCACGGCTATGACATCGACATCGAGGAAATTAAATTCTTTGCCCAGGCCAAAATACTCGTTACCGAGGTTTCTGCCGCCGACAATGATCGCATGATTATCGACGATCATCAGTTTATTGTGCATCCTTTGGTTGAGCGCCTGGAAACTGGACAAATAGTTAATAAACCCTCCAAATGTAGAATCGCGTGACGGGTTTGGATTAAATATTCTGATCTCCAGGTTGTGGTGGGCGTTCAGGGCTGTCAGATTTCTGGTGGTGGAACCGAGCCAGATGTCATCGACGATGATCCGCACCCTGACACCACGGTCGGCCGCCTGCATAAGACGATCGAAGAGCAGGGTCCCGACCACATCGCCTTTCCAGATAAAGTACTGCAGATCGATGGAACTCGTCGCCAAGTCGATAAGGGCCAGGCGTGCATCCAGAGCCTCTTGGGCGTCAATGAGCAAATGGAATCCGGAGGCTTCCGGACCATTGGCGCCAGTAAAACGCTCTGCAAGCAGGGCAAGCGAACCGGAGTCAGCAGGCGGCAAGGCCGGTTCATGGGCAAGATCCTGACGCGGCGGAAGGGTCGCACAGCCGGGAAAAATAAAAACAATTCCCAGCAGATACATCAACAGCGTGAGACGAAAAGAAAATCTGTGCATAACCACCTCAAGAAAAAGATTTCTGAATTTGCCCACAGATCTTAAGCTCAGAATCTAGCTTAGGTGTCTCTGAAGTAAAAGACTTTTTCCGGTCGAACAAAAAACAGCAACTCCATTGGATCGCCTTACAACTCGGTTAAACCGACGAAACTGCCGTCGTTGTCTTCAGCCAGTCGACGCATCAGGGCCGAAAAGCGGGCCACATTGAGCTCGGCGCCGGCATGCCCGAACAGCACCGGGAAACCGACTGCATGGATGCGGACTCGTCGGAAGCCGTCCCTGAGAGAGCGATTTATTGAGTCAACGGTGTCAACCACCTCCTGGATGGAACCACGGGAAAAGTCGTCGCCGAAAACGTAAATACTGATTTTCTTGTCTGCTTCGTAAAATCTCCTGATGGCCGCCGTAATACCCTCCACCGGACTTGAATTGGAGAAAGGCTTCCAACTTCTGAGCCGTGCAAGTATCGCCTTTCTTCGCGCCGGCGTATCCTGTATCCAGCGGCCCGAATACTGAGAAAACATATAATCCCCCATATCATTCATTACCTGAATACCCTTAACCCGCGGGTAGATGGTAAGGATCTCCTCCATTTTCCTGCGCACTGCCGACCAGGCGAACTGCTGCATGGAACCCGAGGTATCGATGACGAAGATGATATATTCGCTGTCCACCGGGATACCGCCGATGGGAGAATCGCTGGGCATCACTATTTGCTGCTGCTGGAGTCGGACCATCTCCTCATTGAGATCCTGGCGGGCTCTATACAATTGCTGAAGTATTGCCTCTTGAGACGAGCGTTCGACCACCAGATCATTCTGTGCATTCCGTGCCTTATCAAGTCGACGGTTGAGATTGGCTATCTGCTCGACCAGTCTATCTTGCTCCCGGTGCAGCTGTTCCTTGGTTTTATAGAGGCCGGCTGACTGGTTCTTCAAGGCTGAGATCTCGGTTGCGTGGCTCTCAAGGTTGAGAGATATCTCTCTGGTCGTCTCCTCTATAACGGTAGGCTCGGAGATTTTCATGATGACCAGAAGCAGCACAATGGCTCCGAATCCACAGGAGATAACATCGAGAAATGAGAGGCTGAAAACCTCTATGGGACGTCGGGATCTTCTCATGGCCAATCTCTGGTCGGAGTAAAAAATGAGCCGCCGGAATCGACCGCCAGCTGCCACAAAAGTGACGATGCCAGCGGGTCGCCTTCCATGGAAAAGAGTATCGTATTGACCGGAACTTTTGCTGGAAGGTTTTTAACCGCTTTTTGGAAAAGTTTGACCCTCCCCTTTCCATCGATGGTACTCGACCTCGCCCCTCCCTTTCCCTGCGTTGGCAAGCCGTCCGTGATGAGCACGATATTGTCCGGCTGGGGAGTCAATGAGCGGGCTTTGAGAAAAGGAGCCTCGAGATTCGTCCCGCCCAGAGGTGCCAGCTCTTTCAGTGTCGAGATAATGCTATCTATCTCCTCGAACCGGGTAACCGATGTCCAGCCTTCTCCATCGTTTCCGGTCAGAGGAACGACCGAGGTGTTGAAATGGTGGATCTGGATCGAACTGGTCTGGGGTAAATTCGCCACGAGCCACTCGACCGTTGAAATCGCTTTCTGCCATTTTGGTGCGGCCCGGCGACTGTTTTCATCAAGCACCTTGCGGCGCACCACATCAACGATTCTGCTGTCCAGCATCGAGGCTGATGAATCAACCAGAATCAGTACCCTTTGCCCATCCAGTCGAAGTCCGGTGAGGTATTGACGGTTCCCGGATCCCACGAAAGCACGCACCTGCCTGCCCGCCTGCCGCTGCGCAGCTTTCTGTTGAGTTACAGCCTGCAGTTCCTTTTCCAGCTGCTGCAATTCATTCTGCAACGCTGCTATCTGCTCTTCAGCCGATTGCCTCTGCCCCTCCCCTATCTTGTTTTCAACCGCTTCAAGCTCCTCCAGAAAAGCCGTACGGGTGCGCTGCAGTGCTGAAATGGAGCCTTCAAGCCTGCTGATATCAGCCTGCTGCCGTTCCAGATGGACTGCCGTCAACCGCTGTTCCATTGCGGCCTGCTGCAGTTCAGCTTCGATATCAGCCACCCGGTCGCTGCGGCGGGTCAGCGTATGGGTGTTAATGATCAACACCAGCAGGACCACCGCACCAAATCCGCAAAACATTATGTCCAGAAATGAGAGATTGAAACTTGATATCCTGCGCCGGGAGAACGAGGCCATTTTTTACCTCAAGGCAGCGGCTTGGTGCGTAATCGGGCGATAAGATTATCGTTGCAGTAGGCTTCGCTGTCAAGAACCAGCCTTTCCTGAAAGAGCTGCAGCTGATGGATGAAAAACATCAGCACAATCGAGATGACCAGAGCGATGAACGTTGAGTTGAAGGCCACGCCGAGACTCTGAGTTACTCCAGTGATGTCGCCCTCAACTGCACGATTGGCCATGCCCAAGGCAGATCCGATGCCCCGGACTGTACCGATGAACCCCACTGAAGGTATGGCCCAGGCGATATATCTGATGATGGAGAGCTCAGCCTCCTGCCGCTCCATTTCAGACTCGCACAGATCACGCACGGCCGTAGCCGAATCCTGGATATTGCCGGTGACGCCAAAACGTTGAATTCCGATACGAAGTGCCCGTGGCAGCAGGTAGTCCCTGGTCGGTTGCTTCAACTCGCCGAGATGATCAAGAAGGTTTCTGGTATCTTCCGGGCCAACCGGAAGAGTTGCCGGCAAGGCCAATATATCGCTGGACAGAAGTTGTTTCTGGCGATACCCCGAGACCCCCTTGTAGCCAAGGATGGCCAGAGCCCAGAACATCAGCACAAAGCAGGCCTCCTGCTCATAATCCTTTATGACCACAAAAAAGTTGCGCTGCTGGACATATTCCGGGTCCTGCTCCATCTGCTGGTGCTCAAAAGCAACAAACGCTTCCGCCTTCGGCCGGACCACGCTCACGTAGGTGGCATGCACGATGATAAAGGCAATCAGCAGGGTGAAGACCTGATAGATGAGTTGGGTGGGAAGCTGCGCTCTGTTCATGCCACTCCTAGATATCGGTGGGAAAGGAGATTTGGGAATCGGCGCCAATCTCCTCGCTGGGTTTAAACGGTTTTGGCCAGACTGGCGCTGGTGGGGAGGTCCTTTGATTGACCGTCTCCTGGCTGGTTTCACCACTCTCGGGAACTTTACCCCCAGGCGCCGATCCCTCCTCTGCCTGGAGCGGGCCACAAAGACTCAACAAGATGATCAGAATCATTAAAGTCCATTTTGCGCTTTTCATGGATACCTGGCAATGCGGAAGCCGACGTTGTTCCTCGCTTCCTTGTGATAGGCCCGATAGCTCAGCCTCGTTTCTGCAAGCGTTGCATCTCTCCAGTTCGACCCTCTGATGACCCGGTGAGTTCCAACCGTTGGGCCGAGAGGGTCAGCCTCCTCAGCCAATCTTCCGGTATAGGCGCTATAATAGTCGTGACACCATTCCGAGGCATTGCCGCCGATGTCGTAAAGACCCGCCTGGTTGGCAGGGAAATAGCCTACTGGAGAAGTCACCGGGAAAGTATCGTTATATCCCTGGATTACCCTCGGCAGTATAGTCCGGGCTGACTCATCTCCAAGGTTGGCCACTACCGTCCGCGGCGGAAACCCACCTGACCATGGATAGCGCTGAAGTTCCTGGACCCCGGCCTGGCGGGCGGTAAATGCCCATTCTGCCTCGGTGGGCAGCCGGTAACCCTTGGTCGCCGGCGACACGGCGATATAGCCGTCGCCCTGTTTCTGATAAAAGGGTTCGAGATCGTCCCGCTCGCTGAGCCAGTTGAGGTAGGCAACGGCCTGATCCCAGGTAATGTCTACCACCGGCTGATCTTCCCCATCGAGTGAATCCCCGTTGAACGTCCCTGAACTGTGGCTGCTCTCGAATTTTCTATACTCGCCGTTGGTAACCAGCTTTTCACCGATCAGAAAGGGGCGTTTCATGTTCACCTGCCGCTGCCGTTCGTTGGCTCTACGGCCAGGCTCTCGACGCGGAGCTCCCATCATGAATGGTGTGGGCTGCATAAAAAGTAGTCTATGGCCGGCCGCCGTGGTCAATTCATCTTTGTCAGCAGAGGGGCCCAGCGGTAAACTCGA
>JBPCUV010000361.1:0-4925 GCA_051010975.1 Desulfocapsaceae bacterium | reverse complement strand
CCGGTGACAAGACGCTTGATGAGCTTGGCTCCGAGTTGGAAAAACTCTGTATAGAGACAGCCAGCGGCAGATATCTGGCCAAGGCCGTGCGGCTCGGCCAGGAGGATTTTATACCCTGGAAGCGGGGCTTTTCCCTCTAGCCGTCTCAAGGGGGCTTACCATCCTGTTTTCTGCAAAGCCCCACTTTGCCTGATGCTGTCAGGCCTGAGTACCTTTCAGAGGGATAAATAGACTTGATCTAATCATACGATGATAGTATGATTGTGGTTGGCTCAAAACAACAGAACGGATCAGGTATGCCTCTTCTCTCCAATGAACGCTTGTCCAAAACGGTGGCTGACGATCTCCAACGGAAGATCATCCACAATAAGCTTGAAGTAGGGGATCAACTGCCCACCGAACCAAAACTCATGGAAGAGTACGGTGTCAGCCGAACGGTCATACGCGAGGCCGCTGCCTGTCTGGTCAGCCGCGGGGTGGTGGATGTACGCCCCCGTCGGGGTATGACGGTTCGCGCTCCGGATGGAAAAGGCCTGGCCGAATCGCTCATTGCCCAGCTTCAGATGAGCAAAGTCTCGCTGCCTCAACTCCTTCAGGTCCGTACCGTACTTGAGACCGCCATAGTAAGGCTGGCCGCAGAACAGAGAAGCCCTGAAGATTTAGAGAGACTCCATCACAATCTCAAGCGAATGAAGGCTGTCGATCTAGACCGGCATCAAGCAATAAAGGTCGATCTGGAATTTCATGATCTACTGGCCGCGGCCACCCACAACCCCTTTTTTAGCCTGGTCAGCCGACCAATTACCGAACTGCTTTATTCAATTTATATAAATAAATCGGGTTATATGTCGTTTCGGACGCTGACCTCGTCGGAACACGCCTCAATAGTCGATGCAATAGAGGAAAAAGACGCTGATGGTGCCGACGTTGCAATGCAGAAGCATCTTGACAGGGTCGGAACAACCGTTGAAGAGCTGCTGGCAGAAAATGACAGGGAGATAGGCTGACCCCGGTCAGGGATGGAGATGATTTTCCGTACCGGCTTGGGCGTTCTCATCAAACTCTAAACAAAGAGAAAGAACCATGTTCAAAATCAAAAAGAGCGACTGCACTCACTGCAGGTTGTGCATGCTGGCCTGCACTGCAGCCCACGAACCGGGCCTTCAGAGCGTCAAACAGGCAAGGATTCACATCGAGGATGACTGGCCTGAAGTCGGGGGGATTGAAGTCTGCATGGCTTGTAAAGAACAACTTTGTATCATGACTTGTCCCGAAGATGCGCTGTCCTGGAACGGCCATGTCGTGCTGGACCAGGAGAGGTGTACAAAGTGTCATGAATGCGTGGGGGCCTGTCCTTACAGGGGGATCATGATCCATCCCTCATCAAGTTCCCCGCTGTTCTGCGATACGTGCGATGGGCAGTTTTCATGTGTAAATGTCTGCCCCACCGGGGCAATTAAAAGGAGATAACCGGCCATGTGGAAAGGATACGCAGGGAAAATCCTCGAGGTCGATCTTGGTTCGGGGAGTATTGATCGTGTTGAATTGGATAAGGAGACAGCAGAAAAATATATTGGCGGAAAGGGCTTTGGGATTCATACCTTGTTTCACCGGATGCCGGCTGGATCCGACCCTCTTTCACCAGAGAACATTCTGGTCTTCGCCACTGGCCCGCTGACCGGCTCGGCAGCCCCGGCAAGCGGACGGCTGGAGTTGTGCACCAAGAGTCCGGCAACCGGTCTCTGGCTCGATTCCAATGCCGGCGGCAGTTTCGGGCCGGAACTCAAGTATGCGGGTTACGACGCGCTGATAATTACCGGTTCTGCCAAGGTTCCGGTTCTTCTGCTTATCGAGGATGATGGGGTAGCCATTGTTGAGGCCGTTGCATACTGGGGGCTTGATACCATTGCCACCCACAAGAAATTAAAAGAACACTACTCGACGGATCACCGGGTCGCCTGTATCGGCCAAAACGGTGAGCTCCTTTCACCCCTGGCAAACGTCCAGACTGAATACCGGTCTTTCGGCCGCGGCGGTGCGGGTGCGGTGATGGGCTCAAAAAATCTCAAGGCAATAGTGGTGAACGGCTCTGGCGGTGTCAAGACCGCAGACACAGATGAATTTTCCCGCATGGTCAGGGAATCGGTCAATGAACTGGCCAATGCTCCAGATACCGGAGCCGCCAAACCTGAATTCGGTACCAACGTCATCCTCTCACTGATGGATCATACCGGCATTCATCCGACCATGAATTTTCATCGATCAACGCTGGACGAGCGGCCGATAGACGAGCATGATGTGCGAAAATTTTATAAACGACACCGGGCCTGCTTTTCCTGTACCATCCGCTGCTCAAAGGTGGCCAGGGTAGAGGAAGGACCTTTCACCGGAGCCTATACGGAGGGGCCCGAGTATGAGACCGTCTGGTCGTTCGGCTCCCACTGCGGCAACACCGATGTGGCTTCGATAATCGAGGCGGAACATCTCTGCGACGCCTATGGTATGGACGGTATTTCGGTCGGCAATGTGGTCGGTTTTCTGATCGACTGTTTCGAAAAAGGGCTGATAACCGCCGATGACACCGAGGGCATTGAATTAACATGGGGCAACAGCGAGGCAATCGTTGCGGCGACAAAGCTGATCGGACTGCGCCAGGGTCCCGGTGAAGCCTGGTCAAAAGGGGTCGGTCACCTTGAAGACACCATTGCTGGTGCCCGGGGGCTCGGTGCCCACGTCAAAGGACTTGAGCTGCCGGCCTACGATCCTCGGGCCTCCAAGGGAATGGCACTGGCTTACGCGACCAGCGACAGAGGCGGCTGTCATCTGCGTTCATGGCCGATCGGGGAGGAGGTCATGAATATGAACAACCCGCTAGGCCTGCATACCACTGAGTTTAAACCTGAGGTGGTAAAGAATCAGCAGGATCTCTTCTGCCTGGTCAACTGCAGCGGGCTTTGCTTGTTTGCCGCGTTCACCCTCAGCCTCGAGCAGATCGCTCCGCTTTTCTCATCATTGACGGGTTTTGATTCGCTAGGTGATGCCGAAAAGCTTCTGGAGGCCGGGGAGCGGGTCAACAACCTGGTTCGGCTTTTCAACCTGCGCGAAGGATTGACCGCCGAGCAGGATACGCTGCCGGCCCGATTTACAACCGAACCGTTACCGGATGGGCCGCGTCAGGGAGCAACTGTCGAGGTCAGCGAAATGGTTCAGACTTATTACAAACTCAGGGGCTGGACCGAGGATGGCAAACCGACCAGGGAACTGCTCGACCGTCTAGAAATTGCAGCCGAATCGAAATAACTCAGATCATCGAAAATAGAGGAGACAACCTAAAATGTTTCGTCCAGAAGGAATTTACCCAGCACTGTTAACCCCATTCGAAGAAGATCAACGGGTCAATGAACCGGAACTCAGGAAGCTGCTCGATTTCGGCATCGACAGGGGACTCGACGGCATCTTTCCCATCAGCTCGGTGGGCGAGGGAATCCACATGGACTTCGATGAAAAATGCAGATGCATGGACATCGTCGTCGACCAGGTGAACGGCCGGGTACCGGTGATCCCGGGAGTGGTGGCCTCGGCTCCGTCAGAATGCGTGAAGTTGGCTCAATTTGCGGCCTCCATCGGCTGCGCCGCGGTTCTCGTCACCCCGCCTTACTTCTACAAACCCGGCGGGGCCATGGTGGAGCGTTTTTTCGAATCCATCATCGAAGAATGCGGAGTCCCAGTGATTCTCTACAATATACCGCTCTTCACTTCGCCGCTGGATTATGACATGGTCAAACGGCTGGTCCGATACCCCAATGTCGTCGGCATGAAGGATTCGAGCGGTTCGATGGTCGACTTCATGCACTTCATGGATAAAATCGCCATTGCCGGTGAGGACATCTCCATGCTCACCGGCCGCGAGGAGACCCTGCTCTCCTGCCTTCTGATGGGAGCCAATGGCTGCATGACCGCCACCGCCGGCATCTTTCCGGAAATAATGGTTGGTATTTATAAGGCCTGGCAGGAAGGTGATCTGGACACGGCGTTGAAACTGCAGAAAATGATTCTGGTGGTGATCCGAACCATGTTTGCCGCCCCGTTTCCCATCGGCTTCAAGCTGGCCCTGGAGTTGCGCGGCATCAAGATGGGCCCGCCGCTGATGCCGCCGTCGGCTGCCGACACCTATCAGATCAATACGGTAAAGTCACGGCTCAAGATGCTGATGGAACCGATGATCGAGGAGTATTGCCAGGAACTGGAGGTTGCCTGACGTAAACGGTGCTATTTCTTTAGCTCATCGTTGTGCCCAGAATTTTATCCTCGAAATAGCAGCTCTATTTTTACGGTGAAATTCGTTGCACGCCTTGATTAAAGGAAAAATACTCGATTAAGCAAAAATGATAGGTTGACTCAGGAGCCGGGATGACAGCATCACGGCTCCCCAGACCTGTTGCCAGAATCGTCAGAGTGTTAAGTTAAATGTTGTGAATCAGATATCCGCCGTCCACCGGAATCGACACCCCGGTGACAAAACCTGCGGCGCTGTCGCTGGCCAGAAAGACGGTGGCGCCTGCCAGTTCCTTTACATCGCCGAAGCGGCCATAAGGCGTATGGGCGATGACCGCTTTCCCACGGTCGGTATATTCGCCGGTCTCCTGATCCACCAGCAGGGCACGGTTCTGCTTCCCTAAAAAGAAACCCGGGGCGATGGCGTTGACTCTGATGCCGTACTCGGCGAATTCGTTGGCCGAGGCCATGGTCAGATTAAGGGTCGCCGATTTGGCCGCATCGTAGGCCCAGACACCCGAGAGCGGGTTGTAAGAGGCCATCGAGGTCAAATTGATAATCGAGCCTTTGGTCTTGTTTTCAATCCAGTATTTGCCAAATACCTTGGTGGGGATCATCAACCCGGCCACCAGGTTCATATGCAGGACCTT
>JBPCUV010000360.1:0-2568 GCA_051010975.1 Desulfocapsaceae bacterium | reverse complement strand
TCAAAGTAGTCCGCACAATTACAACAGCAAAGGAGAATGAAATGACGATCGAACTACCGATGAGCAACGGTCAAACCTATCGGATTCAACCGCAGAAAATAATCTGCCTGGGCCTGAACTATCGTGCGCACATCACAGAAAGTGCCGAGATCGACAGCGAGCGCTTCAAGGATGAGATTCCGGCTGAGCCGATTCTGTTTCCCAAAACACAAAACACCCTGGTCGGCCCGGATCAGCCGATTGTCATTCCGGCCTATTTGGATGACTATGGATTCAGGACCTGCCGGACCGACTTCGAGGGTGAGCTCTGCGCTATTATCAGCAAGGGTGGCAAAGACATTGCACCGGCAGATGCCTATGACCATATTCTTGGCTACACCTGCTTCAACGACGTCAGTCAGCGAAATTTCCAGAAGCACGATAAGTCGGGCTGGTTTCGTGGTAAGTCTCTTGACACCTTTGGCCCCATAGGCCCAATGGTTGTGACCCACGAGGACATCGGCGATCCTCAAAATCTGGCGATTCAAACCAGGTTGAATGGTGAGGTCGTGCAGGATGCCAACACCAGCTTGATGATATTTTCAATTCGCGATACCATCGCCTTTATTTCTAAACATTTCACCCTGGTTGAGGGAGACCTTATCATTACCGGAACCCCTGAAGGTGTCGGCCCCCTTGCCCCGGGCGACGTGGTTGAGGTTGAGGTTGAGAAAATAGGGGTATTAAAAAATCCGGTCGAACGCGGCTAATCTTTATTTGTTTCAGCCTCTTATGCCACACTGTCGTAATTGATCGCCGAGCTGAATTTTAGTAAGTTAGCCTCACAACAAAAAGCTTTGTGAGGAGCGGTGATGAATTATCCAGTGTGGTATTTGCCGGAAATAGGCGGTGGATTGCTGATCGCAGCAATCGCGGTTCTGCATGTGTTTGTCTCCCATTTTGCCGTGGGCGGCGGGCTTTACCTGATCTATGCCGAAAAAAAGGGGCTGCGGGAAGGCTCTGAAGCCATCCTTGACTTCACCAAGCGCCACGCCCGGTTCTTTTTACTGCTGACCATGGTTTTCGGCTCCATCACTGGAGTCGGGATCTGGTTTATAATCGCTCTGGTCAATCCTGCCGCGACCTCACTTCTTATTCACCTCTTCGTCTTTGGATGGGCTGCGGAGTGGGTCTTCTTCCTGGTCGAGATCAGCGCAGCCTTCGTCTATTTTTATATGTTCGGCAGGATGGATAGTGCCACTCACCTTAAGGTCGGTTGGGTCTACTTTATCAGTGCCTGGATGTCTCTGTTTTTGATCAACGGTATCATCTGCTTCATGCTTACTCCCGGCAACTGGCTTGAAAACCAGAACTTCTGGATCGGTTTCTTCAATCCCAGTTTCTGGCCGTCGCTGATATTCAGGACCTGCATCGCCGTGATGCTAGCCGGCGTATATGGCTATCTCAGCGCTTCGTTCACCCGCGACGATTCCGTTCGTATTTCCATGACCAGGTTTTCAGCCAAGTGGTCGCTGCTGGCCCTCCTTGGTGCGCTTCCATCTGCCGTCTGGTACGTCATGGTTCTGCCGGAGCCGGCCCGGGAGCTTGTGTTCGGCAAGTCGCCGACCATCGTCGCTGCTGGTCAGTGGGGTGTCGCTGCCGTGATTGTGGTACTGGCTTTGAGTCTGATTTTCGGTTTCTTCAGGCCTGCGCTTAACACCAGGACCACGGCACTGCTAGCCATGCTCGGAGCACTGGTACTGATGGGCTCATTCGAATGGATACGTGAGGCGGCGAGAAGACCTTATGCGGTGAATGAGGTGGTTTATTCAAACATGATTTTTAAAGACGACCTCGCCACCCTGGATGCGCAGGGTTACTTGCAGACCGCTCTGTGGGTGAAGGATCGTGAGGTCGGCCCCGAGAATCAGCTTGAGGCTGGTCTTGAACTCTTCATCCAGCAATGCTATGCCTGCCACAGCCTGAACGGTTTGAACAACGATTTGATACCCCTGACCTCGCATATGAGTCACAATGCCCTGGTCTCCTATATCGGCAAAATTCACAGAATACGCTACTTCATGCCGCCCTTTGCCGGTACTCAGGAAGAGGCCTCAATGTTGGCAACTTATATCGCCTCAGGACTTCATGGCAAGGAAATCACAGTCCACGCTGCCGGTACCACCAAAAACGACCCCGGCCTGGAATTGTTTGACAACCATTGTGCCTCCTGTCATGGGGCGGATGACCTTGGACTGGCAACAGAGGAGATGGACAAGATTGCTATTGACGCCATGCTGGAAACCCTCGACGAGCTCTCCGATGAAATGGTGCCGTTCGAGGGAAGTGAGGAGGAGGCCGCTACGTTGGCAGCCTTTCTCTATTTTCTGAGCGAGCGTGATGAGGCGCCATCCCCGCCGGCCGCTATTGATGGCGCACTACTTTTCGAATCCGAGTGTATGGCCTGTCATGCGGTCGAGGATATGGCGGGTGCGCTCGAGGGCTGGGAACCAGTGGAAATCAAGGAAGCCCTGGACAAGCTTGATGAGCTCAGTGATGAGATGGTACCTTTTGAAGGCTCGCCCGAAG
>JBPCUV010000359.1:0-13902 GCA_051010975.1 Desulfocapsaceae bacterium | reverse complement strand
AGAGGAGATAGTTTCAGATGACTACGCTGAAAACAAAAGACAAAACCGTGCTGAGATCGCTTGGTTTAGGCGGTTATTTCGGCGGCGGTGCCGAAGGCATGGTGGACGTAAAGAACGGCAAGATCGTTCGGGTCAGGCCGATGCGTTACGGCTGGAAATACAAGAAAGAGGAAGTCCGCCAGTGGAAGATGGAGCGCGACGGCAAAACGCTTGAACCCACCTGGAAATCTCTGCCAGGACCTTTCTCACTAGGCTACAAAAAACGGGTCTACTCCCCGAACCGGGTCCCCTTTCCGATGAAAAGGATAGATTGGGATCCCAACGGCGAACGTAACCCCCAGAATCGCGGCAAAAGCAAATTTGTCCGAATCTCATGGGACGAGGCAGCTGAGCTCATCTCCAGCGAAATCAAGCGTGTCCACAAAGAGTACGGCTACAATGCCATTCTCATGCAGGGTGACGGTCACGGCGAATGCAAAACCATCAACACGCCTCATGGACACCCGGGGGTCTTACTCGAATACCTTGGCGGCTTCACTCTGCAGGTACGCAACCCCGACTCTTGGGAAGGCTGGTACTGGGGCGCCAAGCACGTCTGGGGCCAGGGTGCCCAGGGCATCATGTATCCGGCAGCCAACATCGTCAAGGATACCATCGATCACGCCGACATGGTTCTGTTCTGGGGCTGCGACCCGGAGACCACACCTTGGGGATTCACCGGACAGTTTGCCAGCCGGTTGTGCTACTTCCTGACTGAGGTTGGAATTCAGCAGGTATATGTCTGCCCTGATTGCAACTACGGTGCTGCCATCCATGCAGATAAATGGATTCCGGTGCTGCCCAACACCGACGCCGCCCTGCAGCTGGCCATCATATACATGTGGCTGACAGAAGAGACGTACGACAAAGAATACGTTGAGACACATACAGTCGGTCTGGACAAGGTCGCCGATTATGTGCTTGGCAACGAAGACAACGTACCGAAAACGCCGGAGTGGGCCTCACCGAAATGCGGCGTCCCGGTCTGGACCATCAAGGCACTGGCCCGGGAATTTGCAGAAAAAACCACCTCGATTGCCCACTATTTCGGCGGCGGTTTTATCCGAGGGCCTTTCTCCCATGAACCTGCCCGTCTCGAATGTATCATGCTCGGCATGCAGGGACTTGGCAGTCCTGGTGTTCATCAGCATCAGTGGACCTATTTCGGGCTGCCGCGGGCCGAAGGCTTGGCAGGCACCTTCTTCTGGAACCCCGAGATCGAAGAGCAACTGGCCCTGCCGGTGCTCAGCGCCGTGTCGGCCTGGCAGAACCAGGTCATTCCAAAGACACTGATCCAGAATGCCTTTCTGACCGATGAGCCCATCACCTTCCGGGGAACCGGAGCACAGAATGCCCTGGTACACGACCAGTTCGTTGAATACACCTACCCGATTGAGAAAGAGAAGGAGGGAGTGGAGATACATATGATCTGGTCCGACTGCCCCTGCCGCATCACCTGCTGGAACTATGGCCACGAAACCGAGGTAGCCATGAGAAGCCCCCAGATCGAATGCTTCGTGGCCCAGCATCCATGGTTCGAGAATGACTGCGTCTATGCCGATATCGTTCTGCCGGCCAACACCTATATGGAAATCGACGACATCATCACCAATATCCGCCAGGGCACGATGCAGCCCAATATCATGATCGCCGAAAAAGCAATCGAACCGGTTGGTGAATCGAAAAGCGATGCCGAGTGCGTACGCGAGGTCGCCAAAAAGTTTGACGGCATGTTTGAAGAGATGACCGGTGGAAAAACTACCGCAGATCTGCAAAAGGCAGTATGGGGTCACATGGGCGGAGAAAAATTGGTCTCCTGGGAGCAGCTCACCGAAAAGAGCTACTGGATCTACCCAACAGCTGAAGACTGGGCAGATGATCCTCCAGGGTTCAGACAATTCTATGAAGATCCTGAAAAGTATCCACTCACTACACCCACAGGCAAACTGGAGTTCTATTCGCAGGCGCTTGCCGAAGCCTATCCCGATGATAAGGAGCGGGGTCCAATTCCGAGGTGGATAGAAAAGAGTCAGAATCACGATGAGCGTCTCTCCAGTCACCGGGCCAAAATGTTCCCCCTGCTGATCATGTCCAACCATGGTCGCTGGCGTGTACACGCCCAGTGCGACGATATCACCTGGACCAGGGAAGTCGAGACCTGCAAGGTGGTAGGACCTGACGGCTACAAGTACGAGCCGTGCTGGATGCACCCGAGTGAAGCAGAAAAACGGGGTATCAAAAACGGTGACATCGTCAAGGTGTACAACGAACGCGGAATCGTTCTTGCCGGCGCCTATGTAACGGAACGGGTACGCCCCGGAGTGGCCTATGTGGATCATGGCGCCCGGCACGACCCGATCAAAACCGGTGAAATAGAGCGCGGCGGCGCCATCAACACCATCACCCCCGGGGCCATCACCAGCGAAAACTGTGTAGGCCAGATCGCAGGCGGCTACCTCGTCGAGGTACAGAAAGTCAGCGGTGAGGAGATGGACACCTGGAGGCGTGAACATCCAGAGGCCTTTGAGAGAAAATATGACCCGGCTGCAGGACTTCGTGTCGAGGCCTGGCTTGCTGACGGAGGAGAGGAATAATGAAAGTATTTGTCGTAGATCTCTCGATTTGTAACGGTTGTTATTGCTGCCAGATCGCCTGTAAGGACGAACATGTCGGCAATGACTGGACTCCCTATGCGAAACCTCAACCGGACACTGGGCAGTTCTGGATCGGTTTGACCGAAAAAGTCCGAGGTCATGTGCCGCAGGTCAAGGTCTCCTATCTGCCGCAGATGTGCCATCACTGTGACGACGCACCCTGCATCGAGCAATGCGAAGCCGAGGCTATATACCAGCGTGATGACGGCCTTGTCATTATCAATCCGGAGAAATGCGTTGGCTGTAAACTGTGTGCTGACACCTGTCCGCACGATGCTATTTTCTTCAACGAACAACTCAATTTGGCCCAGAAGTGCACCGGCTGCAGTCATCTATTGGACAACGACCCTGAAGAATGGAGCGTGCCCCGCTGCGTGGATCAGTGCCCAACAGAGGCCTTGCGTTTTGGCGAGGAAGAGGATTTCGCCGATTTTATCGCTGAAGCGGAACCATTCAGGCCCGAGGCAAACACCAAGTCCAGGATTTATTATAAAGGGCTACCGAAGAAATTTATCGCCGGCACCCTCTACGAACCTAATATTGCAGAAGTCATTATCGGCGCCACCTGCACCGTGAAAGACGTCGAGTCCGGCGAAGAGTTCAGTGAAACGACCAACAATTTCGGTGATTTCTGGCTCAAGGGACTGCCAGATGACCGCACCTTTACCCTGACCATCGAAAAGGACGGGCACTCTAAGGTAGTAGAAGGCCTGACCACGGATATCGATCGCGGTCTCGGTGATATCCCTATGGATATGAAAAGCTGATCTCTGATGAAAGAGCAGGGGCGGCAGCAGACTGTGTCCGCCGCCGCCCCTGCCTGCAGTTCCTCACCAATCTGACTCAACCAAGCTCAAGCAGTTCCAGCCTGTAGATGAGGGTCTGACCGGCCAACGGATGATTGCCGTCCAGCGTTACCCGATCTCCGCTCACTTCTCTTACCATGAAAGTGGCCCGTTCACCGTCACGATTCTGGTATTGAACCGTCCGCCCCGGTACAAGTTTCAAGTCCTCAGGAAATACTTCACGATCAACCTGTAGGACCAGCTCGTCGTTATACACGCCGTAGCCCTGCTCTGGTCTTATTGTAATGTCGCGTTTTTCATTCACGCTCATACCGATCACGCCCTGCTCAAGTGGTTCAAGGACTTTCCCGGCACCGATGGTAAAGGTGAGTGGTCTGGTGTTCTGGGCATCGACCTGCTTCCCATCTTCCAGGATTATCGAGTAGCGCAAGGTTACGGTACTACCTTTATCTGCCATACTCACTCCCATCTCGCCACCTCACTTTTTTTAATTTTTCAAGGCCTGCTGACCGATACCCCTAGACCATCAGATCTGCAGGGTTTCCCGCACCTCTTCTTCCCTAAAACCGACAACAACTTTATCGCCGACTACCAGAGTGGGAAAGGTGCAGCGCTTGTTGAATTCCTTAACTTCTTTTACCATCTCCCGGCGGGCCGCACCCTCCAGTTCATCCACGTTGACAAAACTGAAATCCACCTGGTTCATTTCCAGGAATTCTATCAATGCCTTACAGTGCAGGCAGGTGCTTACCGCGTACAGTTTCACCTCACCTCGGTCACCCATTAGGTTATTCAACATCGGTGGGTACTACCGTTACCGGAACAGGGGAAAGCTTAAGTACAGATTTGATGCTGCTGCCGACAGAGTTTCTGCTGAGCATCCCTTCATGGGCCCCGAGTATAATGATATCACACTCGTTTTCCTCAGCAGTTTTTAAGATGGTCTCGGCGATGTCACCGGCGCTGATAATCACTTCTCGTGAGTGAAACGCACAACTGTCCTCATCCATTCCAACCTTTTCGCAAAAATCCTGAATTTCTTCGAGTACCTGAGACGAGAGTTTTTTACCGGTAAGGGATTTATGGATATCATCCTTTTTGGCCTGCATCAGAGCCTGCCACTCGTGTTTACCGACCAATCCTTTAAACCGGCCCTCAATACTTTCAGGTATCTCTTCTATGATATAGAGAATATAGAGCAGCGCCTTGTTACGAATGGCCATGGCCACCGCAAACTCATATGCCTGCTGGCAGCCGGGGGTCAGATCGGTGGCAAACAATATTACGTCAATTGGTTTCAACATGTTAATTTAATTTAAGATTTTCATTTAGTGAGAACGTCAACAACCAGACTCTCCTTCGAAATCGCTCAGTCGCAACAGGAAGACCAGTGGCAGTCCAACCAGCATTGCCCCTCCTATCACCGATATTCCCGCACCGAAAGAGAAAAACTTGGCCAGATAACCAATTACCAGGGGGGCGCCTCCAGCTCCTATCAAATAGGCCAGTGGCGGTCCCATGGCACTGATAACTGATCGCAGCGTGGGAGGTACAACTCGGGCAAGTGCCCCGTAAATCACCGGGAAGAAAGCCGTGAGTACAGCCGACTGCAATAACAGAGCAGCAATCAGCGCCCCGCCCTCGACTATACCAAGAGCAACGGTCAGAAATGCAGCCCCACCAAGTGTTAACCACATAAACCGCTTTTGTCCAATTCTATCAGCTGCGATTCCGGCGAAAAAGACGACCAAAAAACCCGAAAGTTGCGACAGCCCGATTATGGTGTTTGCCTTGGCCAGGGACAACCCCTTCTCGTGAACAAAATAGAGCGGCAGCATCGCATTCATACCTGCATTGCCGGCAATTGCCAGTGACAGCAGTATGGTAACCCACCAGAAAGATGGCAGCGCAGCAACTCGCTTCATATTTGCAGGACTTATCCTCCGTCCTGGGAATTGACCGCCTTCACTTTTCATCGTAAAGAGCAGCGCCGAAGCCAGGGAAAGCAGCCCCCAGCAAAGCAGAACCTGACGCCAGGAAAACCACTGGAGCAGCAACGCAGCGATTAGCGGGGCACTGACAAAGGACAATGGCGGCGCGCATTGGTGCACTGCCATTCCCTTGCCCCAGTCCGATTTCTGAATCTCGGCAGTTATGGTGGCAACGGCCGATGGAAGATGAAGAAAGCCGGTAAAGCCGATGATCACCAGAAGCACACTCATGCCAGCAAAACTCCTGACAAAGACAAAAAATAACAATGCTAAGCCCAACAGCCAGGCGGAGAATTGCAAGGTGCCCCGATGATTCAACCGTGACGACAGAAGACCGGAAAAGATCGGGGCTAACAAGTACCCAACTCCTATCATCAGAAAAACAGAGCCGGCCTGCACATGATCTAAACCCAGATCATTCTGGATTTCCGGCATCAAAGGACCAAAAATAATTCGGCTTACGAATCCCAGATAAAAGAGCCAGGCCAGAGAAACGGTCAGACCAATTTTATCGCCAAACGACTCCGGCATCGGGCAATCGTATAAACCAATATCATCATCCATGAAGGCTCACCGCATTGTGGTGGATTAAATAGATCGCCATTGTCTCACAGAGCGAAACCTTCCCGACATCTCTGCTAGATGAATAACGTTTTGATCAGCGAGAAATTCTCTTTCATCGGCACGAACCAACAGCTTTACCTCACCCCTCAATCTACTATATGCCAGTCCTCAGAAGGTGTCAACCGCCACAGCTGTGAGCCTTTTATTTTGCTGTAATAACGATACTTAACGAGACCAAAATCAATAAATTTTTACATGCAATACCACTTGACAGCATACCAACCATAGGTGTAGAGTAAATCGACAACAACGTTTTCTCTCAAGTAACCAACCCGGGCCACAATTGTTTCAACATGCGAAACTATTATTTTCGAATATGTCTTTAAATGCTGCTCTCGACTTCTTGAAAATTGAGTTTCACAAAGCGAGGAAACGGTGAAAACCTGAAGCAGTCATCTTAACGCATGGGTGCGGAGATCAAGGAGAATATTATGACAGCTTTTACCAAAGACCCCTACAGCGGGTTGCAACTGATTGAACTCAGTCATGAGTGGGGACACGGTGTTCCTTCCTACCCCGGACAGGATGATGTAAAAATGTTCCGAGGGGTAAAACACGGCCAGCACGGCGTCCTTGCCTGGAAGGTTAACACTGTCATGCATACAGGCACCCATATGAATGCCCCTATCCACATGGTGCAGATGGCCAAAGACTTGGCTGCCATCGAACCCGATCGATTATTCGGCAACGGCGTCGTAATCGGCATTCCAAAAACCAGCTTCGAAGTAATTACTAGTGCTGACCTGGAGGCTGCAGGTCCGGATATCAGGGAAGACGACATCGTTGTTATCGTAACCGGCTGGCATCATAAATACTCCGACGCACTAGAGTATTATGGTGAATCTCCGGGACTGTCAAAAGATGCGGCGGAGTGGCTGGTTGCCCAAAGATGCAAGCTGGTTGCGGTCGATACCCCTCAGATAGACCATCCACTGGCGACCTCGCTTGGACCGCACCGGGGCGGTCCCCTGATGAATCGCCTGGTTGCGGCTTATCAAGAGGCAACGGGTCTTGACCCCCAAAAAGAGCACCCCGAATGGAATGTTGCACACCGGATCATTGCCGGGGCTGACATCCCCACCATTGAGCAGGTCGGCGGTGATGTGGACGAATTGATAGGCAAGAGGGCCACCTTCGTCGCCACCCCATGGAAATTTGAATATGGCGACGCCTGTCCGGTCAGATTTGTCGGTATGATCGACCCGTCTGGAGACTACCGCATCCCCACCGGCAATTAAGCATCAGAGGAGAAACTACCATGAGCCTAGAAATATACAACCTCAGCCATACCTTCCAGAATCACATGCCGGAGTGGCCTTCGAGCCCAGGTGTCAATGTCACCGTCAACAAGTTCCACGCCAAGGATGGTGTCTATCAGGTCAACTGGGAAGGGATCATGCACCGCTGTACCCATATGGATGCCCCCCTCCATGTCACCGAAAACACCCCCGGTATCAGCGAGTATCCGTTGTGGCGTCTGGCTGGTACCGGGGTGGCCGTGTCCATTCCCAAAGAAAAATGGGGGATCATTACCCCTGAGGACCTGGAAGAGGCCGATCCGGTAATTCAGGAAGGTGATATTGTCATGATCAACACCGGCTTCCACCGCAAGTGGGGCGACAACACCGACTATTTTGCCTACGGCTGTGGCATCTCCGGTGCCGGAGCAAAATGGCTGGTCGATAAAAAGGTGAAATGCGTCGGCTACGGACACCAGGCCAACGACCATCCGATCGCCACCAAGCTGGTGGATCACGGTCTCGGACCGTCCCAGCCCCACCTGATCGACGAATACAAGGAATTCACCGGCAGGGATCCGAAGGAAGACTTTCCATTATGGGAAGATGCCCATAAAAACCTGATGGTCAAAGGAGGCATCCCGGGCATCGAAAATATCGGTGGAGATATAGACAAGGTAACCGGCAAACGCTGCTTCTTCACGGCCTTCCCCTGGCGCTGGGTCAAGGGCGACGGCTGCATCGTCCGGGTCCTGGCCATTGTCGACCCGGATCAGAGTTTTCGCTTTGAGACCGGGGTTTAGCCGGCAACTTCTTTTCACCGTTCAGGCCTAAGCACCAGGGGCATTTTCCGTCCAGCTGTTGGCCGGATAGTATGTAATATGTAATGCAAAAAACCCTTGACAACCCGGTGCAGCTTAACCATAAAGTTACTAACAAACAGTAAGTTCCTCTTACCATCACCCATAAAGCTGGAGATATCCGATGGCTAAAAGACGATTGACAAATTGTACCAATGGCGGGCCCATATCAGTGCATGTTGAAGATGACAAAGTGACCCGGACTGAACCTCTGGTTATTGACGACAAGGATTACAAGTCGTGGGTTATTTCAACTGCTGACAGAGATTTTGCCCCACCCAAAAAAGTGACTGTACCACCCTTTGTGTATACGGAACGAAATCGCCTCTATTCAGACAATAGAATCAAGTATCCGATGAAACGGGTTGATTTTGATCCTCAGGGTGAGCGTAATCCGGAAAATCGCGGCAAATCGGGATATGAGCGAATAAGCTGGGACGAAGCCATCGACATCGTTGCCGGTGAAATTGAACGGATCGGGGATGAGCATGGACCCTCCGCGGTCACCGGCATGACCTCGTCTCACCACAACTGGGGAATTGTCGGTTATAAGATGGGACCGTTTGCTCGCTTCATGGAAATGATTGACTTTACGCCAATTCTTGACAATCCGGACAGCTGGGAGGGCTGGCACTGGGGAGCCACTCATACCTACGGTTTTTTCTGGCGGGTAGGTATGCCGGAGCAGTACGACTTGCTGGAGGATGCCCTTAAGCATACCGAGTTCATTGTTTTCTGGTCGAACGACCCTGACTCGACCCGGGGCATCTATACAGGACAGGAGTCTGTCATCTGGCGCCAATGGTTGAAAGAGAAGGGTATTGAGACGGTATTTATAGACCCCTTTTACAATTACACCAATGCGGCCATGGACGGTAAGTGGATTCCGGTAAAACCGGGTACCGATACCTGCCTGGCCATGGCTATCGCCTACGTCTGGGTTGAAGAAGACACCTATGACAAAGAGTATGTCGAGACCCGCACCGTCGGCTTTGATGAGTTCAAGCCGTACCTGCTAGGTGAGACGGATGGGGTGGTAAAAACTCCTGAGTGGGCTGAAGAGGAGTCAGGGGTTTCCGCCCGCACCATTCGTTCTCTGGCACGGCAGTGGGCCTCAAAGGTTACCGCCCTGTCGGCAGGTTCCAGGGGAGGAGAAGGCGGGGCTTGCAGGCAGGCATATTCCACCGAGTGGGCCCGCATGATGGTGCTGCTGCAGGCCATGCAAGGATTGGGAAAACCTGGTGTAAGCATCTGGGGAACAACCATGGGGGCGCCGACAAATACCACGCTATGGTTCCCCGGTTATGGAGACCCACAAGGACAGATGGGGCGCTCGCCGGCGGCTGATCACCGTCCTCAGAACGCAACTAAGCAGCGTTTATACCGGCCCATTGTCCCTGATGCCATCCTCAATCCGCCCATCAAGTGGCGTGGGGAGGGTTTCTGCAATAAGACCATCGAGCAGCAGTTTACCGAGTTTGAATATCCAATGGAGGGCCATTCACCGGTAAAAATGTTTTACCGGTATGGCGGTTCTTTCATCGGCACGATGCTCGATACAAGTAAGTGGCTTCGCATGTATCAAAGCCCGAATCTTGAATTTGTCGTAAACCAGGATTGCTGGTGGTCCGGGGAAACCAAGTTTGCCGACATTATTCTGCCCGCCTGCACCAATCTGGAGCGGGAAGATATCGGTGAATGGGGAACGCCGGGGGGGCAGACCATGCACGCCAGCAACGGAAATAATCATCGCGTCATCGTGCGGATGAAGAAATGTATCGACCCCTTGTGGGAGTCGAAGTCGGACTATCAAATATTTTCAATGATTGCCGAACGTCTGGGTCGAGGCGAGGAATATACTGAAGGGAAGAGTGAGCTGGATTGGGCGAAGCGGTTCTTTGAAATTTCTGATTTGCCCAAGCATATCAGCTGGGAAGAGTTTGATGAAAAGGGATTTTACGTTGTTGGCCTGGAAGACGATTTTAAGCCAACGCCTGCGCTGCGCTGGTTTGCCGAGGGCCGATCATGTGACACTCCGGATGTGAGAAATCCTAAAAGAGATACTGAGCTTTCAGATCAGCTCGGCACCTATACAGGTAAGATCGAGTTTGCCTCCAAGAGTCTAAGAGACAACTTCCCCGATGATGAGGAAAGGCCGGTGGTTCCCCGCTATATCCGGGCCTGGGAAGGTGAGCATACGAAAGAAGCTGAGCAATACCCCTACTTGCTGGTATCACCACATCCTCGTTTTACTTTTCATACCCATTATGACAAGCACAGCAGCTGGCTGGATGATATTCCACTGCACCGCGTAAAAATTAATGGATATGCCTGGTGGCCTGTCCGAATTCATCCTCTTGATGCTGAAAAAAGAGGTATTAAGGATGGAGATATCGTTAAGCTGTTCAATGATCGAGGAATTGTGCTGTGTGCGGCGGTTATAACCCAGCGTATTCATCCAGGCGTTATTCACAGTTATGCCTCTTCCGCCAGCTATGACCCGATAGATCCGGGCAATCCTGACTCTGCTGATCGAGGTGGATGCGTTAACTTACTTACGTCGTCTCGTATGATGTCAAAGAACGTGGCTGGAATGGCACCCAATTCCTGCATGATAGATATAGCAAAATGGGAAGGAGAAATGTGATGAATATTGTACTCCATATTGATGTGGCTAAAGTTACCGGCTGTTACAGCAACGTGCTTACCGCAAAGGATGCATTATCTGCTGACGGACTGGAAAATCCGGAGGTTCCTATTCGTGTAGAAGAGGTCGAGTATGGAACGTATCCCAAAATCAAGGTGGACTACATTCCGATCTACGACCAGGGTATAGAAAAAGTATTCGGTAGCGATTGGAAACAAGTGGATCATATCGTCAATAGCTGCCCCGCCGGATCTGTTACCTGCGGTGATCTGGATGATCCGGAAAGTGAAATTTCGAAAATCAAGGCGAAAGGGGATTTTGAGACATTGCCGGCACACTACGGAGCGTCTGCACCTGGTGTCTATTATTCAAATTTACCCAAGCGATTGCTCTGCGGCGAGGTGATTTTCGAGACTGATCAGGGTGCTGGAGCAACAGGTGTCGAAGTTTCTCTTGAAGGCGAAAATATTGAATTGAGCACGCGTACTGATGGTTTTGGCGACTTCGAATTTAAAGGTCTTGCTTTTGATCGCAGGTACGCTGTAACTATTTCTGCGCCGGGGTTCGTGACTAAAAAGTTTTCAATTGAACCTGGTTCGCATATCGATCTTGGACTGATTGTTCTGGAGGCCGATTAATTTCCTGAATTTTAGCAGCGCAGGTGAAGCCGAGCACCACATTAGTGAACCTGTGACTTACCCATCTGCTCGGGTTTTCTAATTTTTAGGGAACGAGCCGCATATTCGTTGCTCTCCCGGTCTTTTCCCATTTTCTTATAAAGACCGGAGAGCGTTTCAAATACGGTTGCCAGGTGCATCTGATGTGCCCCTTTGTCCTTCTCGAGGATCTTTTGGGACCTCAGCAGTGCCTGCTCCGCCTGGTCGTATTTTTCTGATTCAATATAGAGGGTTGCCAGGTTGTGATAGCTTTGAGCCGCGGCCGGATGAGCATCGCCGTGTGCTTGCTGCCAAATGTCAAGCGATCGCTCCAAAAGAGCAATGGCTTCAGACGCTTTTCCCTGCCCTCGATAAATGGCCGCCATGTTGTCAAGCGACTGGGTGATGGCTGGGTGGTCCTGACCAAATACCGTTTCTCTTATCTTCAGAGCTTTTTGATGCTGCCGTAAAGCGAGAGCGTGATCGCCGCGGCGATCATAGATAATGGCGATATTATTAAGCGATTGCGCTACAGTGGGGTGGTTGGTGCCAAACGACTTCTCCCGTATAGCCAGTGATGACTCAATCAGGGCAAGGCCTTCTTCAAGTTGTCCCCCGTTAATATACATTTCCCCGAGGCTGTTCTGCACCTCGGCCAGTGCCGGGTGATCAACTCCGAGAGAAGCGGTATAAATGTGGATGGCTTCTCTAAACAGAGTCTCGGCTTTCTCAGCCCTCCCAGTTGCGCCATATAAGGTTGCCAGCCGATCAATTGCCGCCCCGGCCTCGGGATGTGGATCCGTATACGCATGGGTATAGATTTCGATTGCCTGATTCAAAAGTGGCTCCGCTGCCTGAACAAGGCCCTGGCTCAGATAGACCTCCGAGAGATGGGCCAGCGTTCCGGCAAACTCCGGATGTTCCGCTCCGATACTGTTTTCGAAAATCGACAGAGCCCGGCGCAGCTTTGTTTCGGCACCTTCGAATTCACCTTGATGCCGATCGATCACTGCTAAGCCTTTTAAAACCACTCCCAGCTCAGGTTCCTCCCCGCTCCTTTCCTCGATGGCCTGACGCGCTTTTTCCAAATACAGTCTCGCAGGTTCTACCCTACCTGCCTCCATATTTAGTGTCGCACAGGTATTGTAAACGGATACCAGTAAAGACTGATCAGCCGCTGCTTTGGCCTCATAAATGGAAACGATCTCCTCGACCTGGCGATCAGCTTCCTCGTGGCGTTGTTGGAGAAAATATAGTTCAGCCAGATTAAGCTGCGTTTCACCCACCTCCAGCGACCCCTTTCCATGAATCTCTTCACTCACTTCAATCGACTGTCTTAGGGCCTGCTCGGCCTGGTCGTGATCTCCGGCCAGATGATACAACTCCCCCATATTGTTCAAGGTAACCGCGACGCTTTCATGGTGGTCGCCATGTTCAGCCCGGGCTTTGTCAAGGGCCTTCTGCAGGCGGGATGATGCCTGCTCCAGATCGCCGCTGTGCATCAGATCTATTGCCTTTTGATTCAACTCTTTCCATTGCTCTGTCATGCGCTGCTCCCTGGTATGCACCATTGTTGTCAATCCGGGAATTGTTCAAATCCAATAATCCTGAGAAACCATTGGGATGGGCAAGAAGATAGTACTGAGTTTTCTAAAGCACAACGTCCTGCTGAAGAAAGAGGGAAAACAGAACCCTGGCAGAAGGCGGGCGGTAAGGTTGGCAGGTCCTGCATGGCACACAGGACCTGCCGATACCAGGATGTCTTAGACACTCATAATGGTTGTGCCGCTGTTGCCCATCAACCCATAGGTCTGGGCCATGGCTACCTTGGCACCATCCACCTGACGCTCACCGCAACGGCCCCTGAGCTGATTGGCACATTCAATGACCTGCCAGATGGCCTGTGCTGATAATGCTTCGCCATGAGATGAGAAGCCGCCGCTCGGGTTTACTGCCAGCCTGCCGTCGATCTTGGTCTCTCCATCGCGCAGCATCTTGTCTGCTTCTCCCTCACCACAGAAGCCGCAGGTCTCGAGATACACCAGATAGTGCCAGGAGCTGTTGTCGGGCAGTTCAAGCACGTCGATGTCGTCGGGGCCAATGCCCGATTTCTCGTATGCCTGTCGGGAGGCAGAGTAGCTTTCACTGAGCATCGGTGCTTCGGCGACCGACGGGCAGGACAGTGCGGATATGCGGATAGTCGGATCACCGTAAATGGCGCTGCCCATCGTGGTGGCGTTAATCTTCACAGGATTGTCGGCCTTGCTGATCAGCTCTTCGTCAGCAGTCATGATAAGGGCCGCGGCTCCAGTACTGACCGGGCAGATCTCAAAGAGTCTTAAAGGTTCACAGACGTAAACGGAGTTCAGCACTTCCTCCAGACTGTA
>JBPCUV010000358.1:0-3610 GCA_051010975.1 Desulfocapsaceae bacterium | reverse complement strand
GAATTCAGTAAGCAAGTATTGAAAAACTCACGGATTCAGGCGAAAAAACTGGCGTTCCAGCGCCTGCCGTCAACCAGTCCGGCCATGGCCATGCTCAACTTGGCCCAGAAAGTTGAAGCCTGGTCTGTTCTTGTCGACTTGTTAGAGGTCGGCGAGGAAAATAAAGCTCTACTGGAGGAATGAAGTGGGTAAAGAAATTGTATTATTTAAAAATGAACAGAAAATGAGCAGTGTCGAGGCGGCAAAACTATTGAGAAAGATAGCCAAAAAGATCGAATCAGGTAAAATCGTGCTCGAGCAGGAAAAAAAGACGGTTAACCTATCTATTCCCCGACAAATTGAAGTCCAAATAAAGGCTGAGAAGGAGACGGGCAGAAAGAAGACCACCATGAAGCTCGAGGTTGAGCTTGAATGGCCGCTGGGAGGAAGCAAAGAACCTGCCGGCCTTATGACGATCAGGTAATCCGTCAGGACGGGAAAAGGGGACTGCCCGTGCTGCAGACAGTCCCCCTGGCTGGAGATGATGAAGCTACTATGCTTTCCAGAGCCCGTGCAGATTGCAGTAGGCGCGGACTTCAACCTCGGCCGCATCGACCGGGAAAAATGCCTTGGGTTCTTGTCCGGGATCTAAAAATTCTTTATAGCTTGTTCCGTTTGCGTTTAGCTCGATCCATTCGATCCAATGTTTCTCTTCCATCGGGTGGGCCACTGATCCGACCGCGACTTCCCAACCACCGTTGACCTTTGTTGGTACCGGTACATGCTTCTCCTGAGCGGCATCAACCGTGTTCTCTGACATCAGAACCATGTCCTGACCACAGCAGACAAGAGCCCCTGCTCCGCCGGCCAATACTTCGACGATGTTCCCGCATAGATTGCACTTATACACTTCGAGTTTCTGTGGCATGTTTAATCCTCCTTTAGTTTTTAGTAGTCCGCTTGAAATATAACTTGATAGGCGGACAATAAAATCAATCTCTGTTAAAAGTTATAGTTTTGGGAATCAAGTAACAAACAATTAGAGTAAAACACAATTGGAATAGCAGTCGCAAGCCCCAAACGTCCTGTGAATAAAATACTTGATCCAATTAGTAATGGTTATTATTACTGATCCAGTTTATCAAGAGAAGATGGTTTGTCAACTGATTATTGAACTCGCCGATATTTAGGATTTGACATTGTAATTAAGGCAATAAGTATTACTAAATGTATCTAGGTTTCTAGTGTAAACAGTAGATTATCAGCTCTATAAGAGGAAGAGGAGAAATCATGAAAAAAACACTGTTCAGTCTGGTTTTTGTGCTTGTTTGTCTTGTCGGGGTGAACTCGGTTCAGAGTGCATCCTACGATCATGAAATTGAGGCAAAAGGGGTGACATTTGCCTGGAAAGTTGATGGTGATACCCTGCATTGCAAACTAAGCGCCAAAACAAAAGGATGGGTTGCCGTCGGTTTCAACCCTGAAGAGAAAATGAAGGGCGCCAATTATATTCTTGGCTATGTAAAGGGCGATGAGGTGAAGTTGGAGGATCATTTCGGCAACAAAACAGTGAACCACGCCTCGGACAAAAAACTTGGAGGAACGTCTGATGTTACCTTGGTTGGCGGATCCGAGAAAGGGGGAACAACGACGATTGAATTTACCATTCCGATGGATTCTGGCGACCAATACGACTCGGCTCTGGTAGCCGACGGCGATACGGTTGTGCTTCTCGCCATGGGGCCTCCCCGTGACAGCTTCAAGGCTCGCCACCAAAAACAGGCGATAAAAACTGTAAACCTGTCGACAGGTGCGGTGAAATAGGGCTATCGGGCGCCTGAAGTGAGACCGCTTCTGTCAATATTTATACTGCTCATGCTCTGGGGGATATTCCCTCAGAGCATTGTGCTTGGGCAACCTGCCTCAACGGCCGGACAGTCTGAACAGCAGGGAAAAATCTGGGTTGATGAAAAAACCGGTGCATTGCTGCCCCTGGACACAGAGTTTGTCGATGAAAACGACACGGTGGTGACGCTGGGCGAACTCATTGAGAAACCAACTATTCTCCTTCCTATCTATTTTTACTGCCCTAATTCCTGTCCTACCAACTTAGCCAACCTGGCTCTGGCAATTAATCGAATGAAGATGGAAGTAGGGGATGACTACCAGGTAATCGCCTTGAGTTTTAACCATCTTGAGACAGCCGAAAATGCCAGGACAGCCAAAAATAACTATTTGAAACTGCTCTATGAAGGGTTTCCGGAAGATCAATGGCGATTTTTAACCGGCAGCCAGGAGAACATTTCGGCAGTGCTCGATACCATCGGCTTTACTTTCAAGCCCCTTGAGGACGGTACATTTATTCACGCTTCTGCACTGGTCACCGTGGCCCCTGATGGTAAGGTTATCAAATATGTTTATGGGACATTCATACCTGGCGATGTTGAAATTGCACTGGCCGAAGCGGCAAAGGGAACACCCGCCACTTCAATCAAACGGCTGTTGAATTACTGTTTTAACTATGATCCCGACACCAACAAGTCTTTTTTTCAAGGGGTCAAATTTGCAGTACTTGGAATATTTGCCGGCTTAATACTGTTTTTTCTCGTCCGCTTCGTCTTGAGGAAAAATCCCGATGATCCGGATTCTGCATCTTCGCAACATGGATAACTGATATGGAACAGGTAAAATCATTTTATGAGACTCCTTCGCCGGCCGGGCTGACCGGAATCAAAGCCTGGCTGCTTACCCACGACCATAAACGGCTGGCCCTGATGTATCTCTGGGCGGTGTTTTTCTGGCTGGTGCTGGCCATGTTCCTCGGCTTGGCGCTTCGGTTCGAACTGATGTTCATCGGCGAGACGATCATGCCGCCTGAGATCTATAACTCGATCTTTACCCTGCATGGGGTGATCATGATCTTTCTTTTTGTGATCCCAGCCATTCCGGCAATATTCGGTAACTTTTTCCTGCCGATTCAGATTGGTGCCGATGATGTCTTCTTTCCCCGGCTCAATCTGTTCTCCTGGTATCTTTATATGATCGGGGGGCTGGTGGCGGTTATTTCTCTTTTTGCGGGGGACGGGTTCGCTGATACCGGCTGGACCTTCTATGTTCCCTTCTCGGTGACCACTGAGACCAATGTGTCGTTGACGGTCACGGCGGCTTTCATCCTCGGTATGTCGTCGATGCTCACCGGACTCAATTTCGTGACCACCGTTCACAGAATGCGGGTCAAGGGAATGGGATGGCTGCAGATACCACTGTTTACCTGGTCGCTCTATGCCACCGCCTGGGTCCAGATTCTAGCTACCCCGGTAGTCTCCATAACCCTTGTCCTGGTGGTACTTGAGCGATTCTTGAACATCGGCCTGTTCGACCCGGACAAAGGCGGTGATCCACTGCTCTATCAGCATCTTTTCTGGATGTATTCACACCCCGCGGTATATATCATGATTCTGCCGGGTATGGGGGTAATATCCGAAATCATCCCGGTCTTCTCAAGAAAGGCGATCTTCGGTTATAAAGGCATTGTCGTATCCTCCATGGCCATCGCTATCGCCGGTTCTCTGGTCTGGGCCCATCATATGTATACCAGTGGCATGAGTGATGTTTCGGTATTTGTTTTCTC
>JBPCUV010000357.1:0-37411 GCA_051010975.1 Desulfocapsaceae bacterium | reverse complement strand
TCAGTACCGGCAGGGTTCGATCGCTGACATCATATTCGAGTTCTGCGTTAATAACAGTGAGGCAACGTTTTCCAGTTCGATCATTCTCAACCCAGACACCGTCTTCAATTACCCTTCTGCATAATTCCAAATATTGTTTCATAGCATCCTCTACTCAATCAATGACCTTATTGTTAACGCGGCTGCAGACTTGCCGGCCGTTCAAATTTAGCCGCCAATTCTTGGACTAAAAAGTACTGGGAGATAAATGAATCTTCACCATAGAGTTGTCTTAGACAAATTTATGTCAGCTCAAAGAATGTCAAGCACCATTATGTACAATGCAGATAATTCTGTACAATGCAGCTAATTCGCCAAAATTATTAAGAATCCTAAGAGTTGTAGACACCCAGAAACGATACTGATACTGTTTGTTTGGCAACCATTTTCAATATCTCCCATAATCTACGCTTATACAACTATTTGTATTTTAGCCTTTAATGTTTTTTGTGACCTTCCAAAGCGGGTTGCTTTTTATCATAAATTAAGTAAATTTTTTTGGTATAATCGATAAAGGATACCTGGTTGCTTGCTGGACCCATCTTTAGTTGAAAGGTGGACACCAAAACTGTCAAGGACTCTGGATCAATCATGTATCTGCAAGACCACACCACAGATCTGTCCTCCCGCCCCCTCCATGGTTGTCATCTCGGCATGGACCTAGGGTCTACTACGGCCAAACTGGTGCTGATCGACCCCTCGGGCACCATCATTTTTCAGCGCTATCTTCGACATCAGGCAGAAGTACTCACCACCCTGCTCTCCATGCTTGTTGATCTTCAAAAGGCAGCCGGAATTATTGAACTATATCCGATATTCACCGGTTCGGCCGGAATGGGGCTGGCTGAACAAACGGGAATTGGATTCATCCAGGAAGTCGTAGCCCAGTCAGAAGCCGTCCGGAAGTGTCGACCGGATTGTCGGATGCTGATCGATATCGGCGGTGAAGACTGTAAAATGATTTTCTTCGACCATTGTTTAAGGCCGGACATGAGGATGAATGGCAATTGCGCCGGCGGAACCGGTGCATTTATCGATCAGATGTCGTCATTGCTCGATGTTCCCTTGGACATGCTGGACGAAACAGCCCACAAAAGTAAATATGAGCACGTCATTGCCTCCAGATGCGGCGTTTTCGCCAAAACCGATGTCCAGAATTTGATCAATACCGGAGCCGAAAAGAGCGATATCGCAAGATCTGTATTCAAGGCGGTGGCCTGCCAGGTGGTTACCTCTTTGGCCAGAGGCCGAAGAATAGAAGGACCGGTTATGTTTACCGGCGGACCACTCTACTTTTTCGAAACTCTGCGTGATGCCCTTCTCGATGTTTTGAATCTCACTGAAGAAGCCGTTGTCATTCCTTCCGAGTCGTTACTTTATGCTGCCTACGGAGCGGCGCTGAGCATTGATCATCAAACAGATGATAGCTTCACCCTAGAAGAACTCATTGATAATCTAAATAATAAGATTGGCAAGTCTCACAGATCCGAATACCATCCGCCACTTTTCTCGAATCGCACCGAGTTTCTGTCATGGTTTGACCACAAGTCATCATCAAAGGTAGCATCAGTTCCACTCTCCCAAGCGGCAACCAGCAGTGTCTATCTCGGCATAGATGCCGGCTCCACTACTACCAAATTGGTGGCCATCGATGGGCAGGGTCAAATAGTGTTTAAATATTACTCAGGCAATCGCGGAGATCCCCTGGCCAAGGTCCGCATCGGGCTGCAGAAACTGGAAGAAGCGTTTCAGCCTATGGCTCAGAAGTTTACCATAAACGGAGCGGCAGTTACCGGCTATGGCGAAGATCTGGTAAAGTCTGCATTCGCATTCGATGTCGGGATCGTAGAAACACTTGCTCACTATCGTGCTGCAAGAGAATTTGAACCTGATGTTTCGTTCATTCTCGACATTGGCGGCCAGGACATGAAAGCAGTCTTCGTAGCCAATGACAAGGTAGAGGATATTGAAGTGAACGAGTCCTGCTCTTCGGGGTGCGGTTCTTTTATCGAAACCTTTGGTGACGCACTGGGGCATTCCCCTGAAGAGTTTGGTGAGCTCGCCTGTTTTGCCAAGCACCCTGTGGACCTGGGCAGCAGGTGCACCGTCTTTATGAACTCCTGCGTGAAACAGGCGCTGCGTCAAGGCAATGATGTTTCTGATGTGGCAGCGGGATTGTCGTATTCGGTCATTCAAAACTGTTTGAACAAAGTACTCCGCATCTCCGACGTTTCTGCTCTTGGACCCAAAGTGGTCGTTCAGGGAGGTACGTTTAAAAACCCCGCGGTACTTCGGGCTTTCGAAAAACTGCTTGGCATAGAAGTCATTCGCCCGGACATCGCCGAGTACATGGGTGCCTATGGCGCAGCACTGATTGCCAGAGAAAGAAGAAAACTAAGCTCAACAAGCATGGAAGCCGTACCTTCCGAACTTCTTTCAAAATGTATTTCAAATAAGACAACCCAAACGAAATGCCAGGGATGTACCAATCACTGTCTGATTCAAAGCGTTCATTTTTCCAATGCCAGGAAATTCCATACTGGCAATCGCTGCGAACGGATTTTCAGCAATAGAAACCGATCCAGCCATCCCGGCCGTAACCTGGTCGCAGAAAAGCTTTCTCTGCTTGAAAGTTTCCCTGATAGTGAATCTGCAGAACCGATTCTGAGTATTGGCCTGCCTATGGTTCTCAACAATTGGGAAAACTATCCGTTCTGGGCAACTTTGTTCAGCGGAGTAGGTTTTCGGCTTATCCGTTCACGCGTTTCTGAATCGAAAATTTTGAAAGAGAGCGCTTTCACCGTGATGTCGGACAATATCTGTTATCCGGCAAAACTTGCCCATGCCCATATTTTTGACCTTATCAAGCGTGGTGTAGACCGCATATTCTATCCGCGGGTCACCTACGAACAGTCGCAATTTGCAGATTCTGCCAATCAATACAATTGTCCGATAGTTACCGGCTACCCTGATGTCATAGATTGTGCAATCGATCCATCAGGACAGGGCGTACAGATGGACAGTCCATTGATAAACTTTTTAGAAGTCGGACAACTGCGTAAAGGGTGTATCGACTATCTGCGTTCGTTTGGTATTGAAAAGTCAATTTTCGATCTGGCTTTTGGTCAGGCCCTTGAAGTGCAGCAGGACTTCAGAAAAACGATCAGGGATAAAGGTGAGGAAGTAATTGCTTCTGCGAGGGCCGCTGGCCAGCAGCTGATCGTCCTCGGCGGCCGACCCTACCATGTTGATCCGATGATCAACCACAACATTGCTGAAATGATTGCCGCCATGGGGCTTCATGTTCTGACCGAAGACTCACTGCCTCTTGACACCATTCAAACCTCTGAAAATCTACAGGTCGTTGATCAATGGGAATATTCCAATCGTTTATACCGGGCAGCCCAGTGGACCGGAGTCGAACCGCTGGCTGAATTCATCCAGCTCAATTCATTCGGCTGCGGCCCGGATGCGGTAATCATCGACGAAATCAAGGCTATTCTGAGTACCTATTCCAAGACTCCGGTCGTCCTCAAGATCGATGAGATAACAAGTATCGGTTCGGCAAGGCTTCGGGTAAGGTCACTGGTTGAATCCAAAACTGCCCCAGCTACTGAAACCAAAAAGACTGTCCGGAAAGTGCTTCCGTTGTATAAAGACGAAGACCGTAACCGCACGATACTCTTTCCTGATTTTTCACCTGTCTATTCTCTTTTTGCCCAGTCATCTCTCGTCCCACTGGGTTATCAGGTGGAGATACTCCCTCCTCCTGATAAGGAATCGATCAGGTTTGGCCTAAAATACACCAACAACGACATTTGCTACCCTGCGATTATCACCGTCGGCGACATCATAAAAGCTATGAAATCTGGCCTCTATGACAGGGACAAAGTTGCAGCCTCCTTCACCGAAACCGGAGGACAATGCCGTGCTACCAACTACCATAGTCTGATAAAAAAAGGGTTAATCAATGCAGGATTTGGCGATATCCCTGTAATTACCGCCTCCTTTAAAAAATTTCGTTCCAACGATCAACCGGGATTTCGGGTCAACAGATTACAGCTTATCTCTCTGGTCCTCTCCTCACTGTTGGTGGCAGATCAATTGGTACGCATGTACCATGCAACTGCTGTGAGAGAGCGAAAAAGCGGAGAAGCACTGGCCGTTTTGAAGAGACATATTGACATTGCTCGACAGAATGTTGGCAGTTGGACCTTACGACAGCGCCAGAAACTGCTCGGGGATGCCATCGAAGAATTTAACTCGATAGCCACTTACGTCCACGACTATCCAAGAGCCGGACTGGTCGGTGAGATATATGTAAAATATAATCCTTTCAGTAACAGCAATATTGTCGAAAGACTAATGCGGAGGGGTATCGAAGTGGTAGTGCCCCCGCTGCTCACCTTTTTTACGCAGACTTTCGTCAACATTTCCTTCAACCACAGCAACAATATTGAAAAATCCAAATATGTCGAAAGAAAAACCCAGAATTTACTGCACCGAATAGTGATCAGCAGAGTCAGAGAGGTAAACGGCTTGATGTCACAATTCAGGCACTCGCTCGACCCCATCAGTGTCCCCGATGCACTGGGTAACCAGGCGAGTAGAGTAGTCAGCCTTGTCAATCAGGCCGGTGAGGGGTGGCTGCTACCGGGAGAAGTTATCTCCATGGCAGAATCAGGCATTCGCAACATTATTAGTCTTCAGCCATTCGGCTGTATTGCCAATCACGTCGTCTCAAAAGGCATCGGTTCTAAACTCTCCCGGTTGTTTCCGGATCTCAATTTCCTTAACCTCGACATGGATGCAGGCAATAGTGATGTCAACCTTCAAAACCGGTTGGATTTCTTTATCCATTCCGCTAAAGCTCAAGATCACAGCAGGATGCTGCATTGAACTGACCAGTAGTTATCGCTTTATTTCAAGATCCTGATTCTCTTCATCTGCGAGAGCTTGAAACATCTGTAAGAACGCTCCTTCTCGTTAGATCATTAAGCAACTTATCCCCACTTGATTTTCATGCAAGGACCAATATGATATCAGAAACTGATCGTCAGACAGAAGTTAATCCAAGTTCAGCAACCATTTTATAAAACGCAATTCAGGAATCTCTACTATCTCCTGGATCGAAAATCAGATGAACTAGAATGACACGATTCAACAGCGATCTGACTGTTATCGGTGCCGGTATAGTCGGCGTCGCAACAGCCCTGCAACTCAAGCAGAGATTTCCTCGGCTGACAATCACCTTGATTGACAAGGAGTCCTCCCCAGCCCGTCACCAGACCGGCCACAATTCAGGAGTCGTTCATGCCGGTGTGTATTACAAACCCGGCAGCCTCAAAGCTGAGTTTTGTAAACGAGGTGCAGATCTTACCAGGGAGCTATGTCAGGAACATAAGCTGCCCTATCATCAGTGTGGTAAGCTGCTGGTGGCAACAAATGATACAGAATACGGACGAATGCTCGATCTGGAGCGAAGATGCGGAGAAAACCAGATAGAAGTTCAGCGTCTGAACGAAGCCGAATTAAACAAAAGAGAGCCACACATCGCCGGAGTGGGCGCACTGCTGGTACCCCGCACTGCGATCACCGATTTTATTGCCATCACCCAGATCTTGCTTGAAACATTTCATCAGCACAATGGTAAAACCCTTTTGGGTTCTGAAGTTATCCGTATCGAAGAGGAACCGGACAGCGTTCGAATTTTTGCAGGTAATTCGATCGTAGAGTCATCTTCACTGATAGTATGCGGTGGTTTAATGGCCGACAGGTTGGCCCGGATGATGGAAATCGATCTCGATTTTCAGATCATCCCGTTCAGGGGCGAATACTATCAGCTTTCCTCCCAATTCAATAATATCGTCAGTCATCTTATCTACCCTATTCCCGACCCTGAGCTACCATTTCTCGGTGTGCACCTCACCCTGATGGTTGACGGGACGGTAACTGTCGGCCCCAATGCCGTGCTTGGCTGGAAACGGGAAGGCTACGGTTCTCTCAATTTCAGTACCAGGGATGTGGCAGAGATGTGCACTTTCCCCGGCTTCTGGAGAGTGCTCAAGAAAAATCTCGGAACGGGATTCAATGAATTTTTTGATTCTTTGTACAAACCGGGCTACCTCAAACGAGTTCAAAAGTATTGCCCACAACTCAGGTTGCCGGACCTTACCCCGTATCCAGCTGGTATAAGGGCTCAGGCGGTCATGTCTGACGGTGAGCTCGTCCATGATTTCCTGTTCTCTGAAACAGCACGCTCACTGCACGTCTGCAATGCACCGTCGCCTGCGGCTACCTCGGCACTTCCCATTGGTGCCTACCTATGTGACAAGGCTGCAGAAAAATTTAATCTCTGAAATCTTGACCATAATGCGCTCTCAGCTCTCTCGCTGATCACTCAACGGTTATCGGCAGGCCTGCTTTCTGCCAGCCCTTGAACCCATCCCTGAGTGCTTTGGCATTGATGAATCCTTCGGTTCTATAATGTTCTGCCCGACCGGCAGCGGAACCTCCTCCAGGTCATGCTCAGTAGAAAATCAGCTCTTTGTCTTTAGTCATGGTATCTGACAGGGACTGGAATTCACTCAGGGGAATCGCACCATCGAGGTGGAGCTTGTGGAATTTCTCATCACTTTCATAAGCGCAGATTAAAAGAGCACCATTATTCTTGACATGCTCAAAGGCATCATGTGCTTCAATAAGTGCAACCGATGACATCGTTTACCTCCCGATTAAGTTTTAGGACAGCGTTAGTCGCCAGCCTGCATCGCAGCATCTTGCTTCAAAGTAATCATCTGCGCAAAAGCTGTAAATTGAAGTGAAGAAAGAGTTTGTTTGAGTTTATTGCTCGACCGATTATTTTTTCTACACCTTCAGGAGACAATGATTAACCTGTTATGAATTGTAGAAGCAAATCTGAAATTCTGACGAGATCGCGTCAAAAAAACAACGTAGTTGGAGTGGCCCATGGAAGATTTGAAACAAAGAATTCTTGATGTCATACATAAACCTCAGCTTGCTGCACTGGCTACTGTTACAGAACAGAATAACCCCTGGGTTCGTTATGTGGTGACTGTCGGTGACGGCGATTTCAACATGCGCTGTGCAACTTTTGCTCATTCACGCAAAGTGGCTCAGATGCAACACAACCCCAATGTCCATATTACCCTTGGTGTCAACAATTTTATGGACATGCACCCCTATATTCAGGTCCAGGGGCAAGCGGAAATAACCACCGACCACGATGAGCGGCATAATTTCTGGAATGACCTGCTGGCCCCTATATTCAAAGGTCCCGACGATCCCAACTACTGCATCGTCCTGGTTCAGCCATACAGGATTGAATATATCACACCGGGATCTTTTGAACCCGAAGTGTGGGTTAAGTAAGGTAGCCTCCGACGGTCTTGTCAAAGCTGGTCTTACTGGGGGGCGGCCACGCCCACTTGACGATTCTAGCCAACCTGCGGCAGTTTGCTGAAGAGGGGCATGAGGTCACGGTCGTCCAGCCTGCCGATCATCATTATTATTCAGGTATGGGTCCTGGAATGCTTGGAGGGACTTATGAGCCTGACCAGGTGAGATTTAATACCCTCAGGATTGTAGAGAGGCAGGGCGGAATTTTTGTTAAAGACCGAGCCGTGAGCATCGATGCTCAGAACCGAACCGTGAGACTCTTCAGCGGTGTCACCCTGCCCTACGATCTTCTCAGTTGCAACACCGGATCCTCGGTACCCGTCAGGACTATCTCAGAAAACATTGATAGCGTCATACCGGTCAAGCCAATTGAGGGATTGGCGCGGGCCCGGAAAATTATTTCAACTCGGCTGAAATCTTCGAATCTATCAATAGCCGTTATCGGTGGTGGTCCCTCGGCCCTGGAGATAGCGGGAAACCTCAGACAACTTGGTGATCGTATTAAAGGGTATGAACTGAAAATCATACTCTTCAGCGGCCGAAGATTATTAGCCGACTCCACGCCATGGCTGCAGAAGAATGCGCAGCAAATTCTCTTCAGTCGCCGAATTGAGCTTTCCGAGGGGTCCTATGTATCATCCGTGCAGGATGGTACAGTGAGCCTTGTCAACGGAAATAATTATACGTTCAACCTTATCTTTGCAGCCCTTGGAGTTGAACCTTCGCCCCTGTTCGCCAACTCCGGCCTTAGTGTTGGAAACGGAATTGGTTTAGAGGTAAATCGTTACCTGCAGTCGACCAAACACCCGGAAATTTTTGGAGGTGGTGACTGCATACACTTTTCTGAGCAACCGCTGGACAAAGTTGGGGTTTATGCGGTCAGGCAAAACCCGGTACTGCTCCACAACATTAGAGCAAGTCTTCGCGGAGAGAAACTGCAGGGTTTTGAGCCTGGGAAAAAATATCTTCTCATCTACAATACCGGAGACGCGCATGGCATTTTTCTCAAAGGATCGATCAGATTTACCGGTCGCCTGGCTTTCATGATCAAAGATTATATCGATAGAAGGTTTATGCACCGTTTCAAGAAACTTGAACATTAACAATAATTTTTAGTTTTATGTCGAAAACCCAATGACATCCCAGATCCAAAAAAAGAATCTCAGGTCCTCACCGGAACCATTAATTTCATGAAACTATATCACCGCGTATTGACCATAGCCGGGTCTGACTCAGGAGGCGGGGCCGGCATCCAGGCCGATCTCAAAACCATCTCGGCCTGTTGCTGTTTCGGAACCAGCGCAATTACAGCAATTACCGCCCAAAACACCCTTGGGGTGACTGACATTCATCCGGTACCGGTGGCTGTGCTTGAGTCGCAGATCAGGGCTGTTTTGGATGATATCGGTACCGATGCGGTAAAACTGGGCATGCTGCACTCGGTCGAGGTAATTGAATGCATTGCCCTTTTACTCCAGGAATACCAAATCGATAATATCGTACTTGACCCCGTAATGGTTGCCACCAGCGGGGACAAGCTGATTCAGGATGAGGCTATTGCGGCATTGCAGGAAACGCTTTTCCCAATTGTCAGGTTGATCACCCCAAATATCCCGGAAGCTGAAATAATCACTGGGCGAACAATTTCAGACAAGGATTTTCTCAGGGAGACCGCAGAGCAACTGGCTCACAAGTTCCACCTCTCTGTGCTGGCTAAAGGCGGCCACCTCGACAACGAAAATCTGGAGGATATTCTCTACGACTATGAATCGTCCCAACGTCTCTCTTTTACCAATACAAAAGTGGCGACCAGCAACACTCACGGCACTGGGTGCACGCTCTCTTCAGCGCTTGCTTCCTTTCTGGCCAGAGGATTTTCAGTAGCCGAGGCCGTTGAAAAAGCAATCAGCTATGTCGCCACGGCCATTGATGCAGGTGCGGAATACCGTCTTGGTAGTGGCCACGGTCCGGTCCATCACTTCCATAATTTTTGGAAATAAGTGGAGCCTCAGGCGCTGTCTCACCTCTTGTCAACAACTGTCGACCGCTGGATTTCGGGATCGCTGAAACCATCTAGTCCGTCTCGCACCGTGGTTGAAAAACTGTAGAGTACAGCCCCTCTGGTGCCGCCCTGAAACCAGTGTTTCTCGTAAGGTTCAAAAGTGAGCTGATCCCCCGGTTCCAGGACTATTTCATGCCGCAGGGTATAGACTTCTTCTTTGCCCGCAACGATAAACCCTTCCTTTAGTGTATCGGGTCCTTCCACATAAAATCGCAGATCTCCCCAGACATGACGGATTGTCTCCTGTTTACCAGGATCATCTTCCCTCTGCGGATGCCAATGCTCAGGTTCGGTCTGATCAGGGAAAAGCACCAGCACCTTGGCTGCCAGCCGATCGGTATTGACCATGGTAAACACCTGAACTCCTTCAATACCCAGCCGGCTCAAACCAAAATCGACGACTTCGATCTTTTCTATCTCCGAATCATTTATCTGAATTCCTGCTTCTCTCATCATCAGAGCAGCCCGTATCTGAGCTGCCTTCTGTTCTGATATTGAAATCATAATTTGTAATCCCTTTGCCTAACTAATGATCTAAAACAGGAGCTGACTGCTCACGACTCCTGCCTTTGACTTGAACCTGTCACCGTATTAGTGACTGCTGTGAACCGAGGCGATGCTGTTTAATTAAATATTTAAATTACTGTAATTAAACATTATTTTAAAATATCAAAAGTCCAGACAATCTATTTTAAAGCAAACATATAAAAAAGAATTGACATTTACCAGAAATTCTAATATTGCTTTTTGTATACAATATTCAATGGCTCTTCGGCCTGGATCTCACCATGAAAAAACCACTGATCACATCCACTAATCTCGATCAAAAAGCCTATCAGATCATAAAGGATATGATTGAGAATCGTGAGCTTAAACCAGGTGAGAAAATTCCACAGGAAAAACTCGCTGCAGATCTAGGCATAAGCCGAACCCCTTTAATCAGTGCCTTAAAATTTCTGGAGCAGGAAAAACTTATTGAGACTAAGCCGCGTCGGGGATTTTTTGTCAGGCTTTTTTCATTGGAGGAACTTGTCTCGATTTTTGAGATCCGCGAAGTTCTCGAGGGTTTGTCAGCTCGAAGAGCGGCCCACTCCATAACCGCTGCACAGTGTACGCAACTCAGAAATATTTTCGCTCCCTTTGCCAAAGTCAGCAACATTACCGATTACCAAGCCTACTCTGTAGCTGACAGAAAATTTCACAATTTGCTCGCTGAAATAAGCTCGCGCGAATTTCTGAGTTCAATTCTACAAACCTATAATATTGTCTCGCTGGCCTACCTCTATCCCACCAGAGAGGGTTTGATACGTACCCCGAACGAGACAATCCAGGAGCATATCGACATCATCGAGGCGATATGCAGTCACGATCCTATAGCAGCTGAGGAGGCAATGCGATTTCATTTGCAAACAACCGCTGCAACACTCATCGAAGAGATACAATCAGACAAATCTTTGCGGAAGGAGGTGAACAACCGGTAAAACGGAAGTAAAGCTGTTGCGAGGTTCTCGAATCTAAAAGAACAAATAATCAATTCACGTACCATTAACTACTACAATGGGAGGTTGTAATGAGAAGAATTTTACTTATCGCCATGGCAGTTTTTCTGACACTGTCCTGCAGTGCCTATGCAGCAAAGAAATTTCCCAGCAGAAATATAACCAACGTAGTTGTCTGGGGCGCAGGCGGGGGTACCGATACCTGTAATCGCATCATTTCTGCAGAAATGGCCCCGTTTCTTGGTGTGAACGTCAACGTTATCAACAAGACCGGTGGCGTTGCCGGTTCTGTCGGCATGACCCATGGATTCAGCCAAGACCACGACGGATACACACTTACCGGTTTGTCCGAGTCAAATGTCACCGCTGGTGTGCAGGGCGGCTGGGACAAAAACTTCGACGTCTGGGACCCCTTCATCGTTGGCGGTTCCCCTGATCTTATTTCGGTCACCGCAAATGCTCCTTACAAGACCCTCAAGGATCTCGTGGAAGCAGCCAAAAAAGATCCGGGCTCCATCAAGGCGGCAGCGAGTGGCGCTGGTTCGATCCATCATCTGAATCTGCTTGCCCTGGAAAAAGGTTCCGGTGCTAAGTTCAATTTCATCCCCTACAAAGGTTCAGCACCGAGCCAGAATGCAGCAATGGCCGGTGAAGTCACCGTAGTGGTAACTTCTCTTGCCGAGCAACAACAGCTTCTTCGCGGTGGCAAGCTTACGCCTCTGGCGATGCTGATTCCGGATGCCTTCGAAGTAGAGGGTCTCGGTTCGATTCCGTCAGGTTTCGATGCCTACCCGGGCCTCTCGGAGTACCTGCCGATTTCGCAGGCCATCGGTTTTGCGGTACCGAATGACGTACCTCAAGAAGCAAAAGATGTACTCATCGATGCCTTCAACAAGGCTATCGCAACCGATAAGGTTAAGACCTGGGCTAAAGAGAACTACTACCTGCTGTCTGGTGCAACCGGCGAAGAATCTCGCAAGATCTTCGCAGCCCTGCAGTCCAATTTCGCCTGGACCCTGCATGAGCTTGGTGCAGCTAAAGTCAGCCCGGATACACTTGGAATTCCCAAACCGTAGTCCGGCGTATCAATTTTACAGCCTAGATATCTAAAGATATCGACTCTTAGGCCGGGCATTGCCAATCAGCAATGGGTACATGCCCGGCCTTATTTACTATTCGAACCAATTCGTCATGATTGAAATTGAAAAACTGAGAAAAGCCGATATTTTCTCGGGCACGGCAATTCTTTGCCTGGGCATCTATTCTGTCTATGAGGCCTTTCAGATGCCCATGAAAGACAGCTACGCGGGTGTCCAGAACGTCTGGTACGTATCTCCCGCACTGTTTCCTCTACTAATAGGTAGTATTCTTGCTCTTCTTGGCCTCTTGCTTATTCGCACGGCTTTAAGAGAAGTAGGTGTGGTTGGGGTAAAATCAGTATTAAAATATCTTGGCAGTTCAGACTTTGCAGATTTTCTTAAGCAGCCGGTCACCATAAGGTTTTATGGTATCGTTCTGAATCTTTTCGTCTTCGTTTTCATTCTCATCCCGCAGATCGATTTTTTTCTGGCGGCGACAATCTTTCTTCTTGTGTTTTTCTTCATGTTTTATTGCGGTGGTGATGAGGGAATAGTCGCATTGATTTATCAGATCATTATCGGTGCTGTCATTCTCACTGTGTTTATTACTACCGGACTGGCAGATAAAATTGACACCTTCGCTTTCTTTTCCTCAGATATTCTAGTGATTGTCTTCACCGTCTGGTTGATTTTTCACTATTACAAAATAGCTAAAGATGCCGAGTTGATGCCTAAATATAAACTTAGCCTGTTGATTGGATTCATCGCTCCTTTTACCATCGGCGTCACTTTTAAATACTTCCTGCTGGTCCCGATGCCGCATGAGGGCCTCGTAGTCAGCCTGCTTGATGCGATCTGGTATGCTGAAATCTGGTCGTAAAAGGAGGCTTAGACAATGGTCTTTATAGAGAGAATCCAAACATTTTTCGAAATCGCCGGCGGCATGGTGACCGATCCTGTTTCCCTTGCTGTTTTATTCGGCTCGGTACTGCTGGGTATTCTTTTCGGGGCCATGCCCGGCCTTACGTCGACTCTCGGTGTCGCCCTTCTAACTGCTCTTACTTACTCGATGGATACACCGATGGCGATGATCTGTCTGCTTGCCATATACGTCGGTGGAACTTACGGTGGCTCCTATGCGTCTATCCTGATCAACATTCCCGGTACCGCCGCCGCAGCGGCAACAGCGATGGACGGCTACCCTCTGGCAGTAAAAGGAGAAGGAGGCCGGGCAATCGGCTTGACCACTACCGCCTCCGCCATTGGCACGATGGTCAGTATGCTGTTCGTTGTCAGCATCTCACCGTTGATTTCGAATTTCGCCCTGGAATTTACCTCCTTTGAGTTTTTCCTGCTGGCATTTTTCGGTATTCTTATCAGCGGAACCCTGACCGCACCGGATCTGGTAATAAAGGGCTGGATTGCTGGGTTTCTCGGACTCTTTCTGGCCTGCATCGGTCGAGATCAACTTCAGTTCTTCCCTCGGTTCACCTTCGGAATCAGCCAACTTGAGAGTGGTATCGAGGTGGTACCCGTGCTGATTGGTGCGTTCGGTATACCTCAGATCATCGATGTGCTCAGATCTAGGACCACTATGCCGAAAGCGAAGAAGTTACAGCGCATCATCCCCGAGATAGGCACTGTTTTAAAAAACATTCCGGCCATCATCCGCTCCGCTCTAATCGGTGTGGGTATCGGCGCCGTCCCCGGTATCGGTGAAGATATTGCCGGCTGGGTCTCCTACGGCACTGCCAAAAACACGTCCAAACATCCCGAAACCTTCGGTACCGGCGAACTTAAAGGCGTTATTGCCAGTGAGACCGCCAATAACGCCTGTGTCGGCGGGGCCATGATTCCGCTTCTGAACTTGGGTATTCCAGGCAGTCCTCCTGCAGCAATGCTGCTGGGGGCGCTGATGCTTCATGGAGTTACGCCGGGCCCAATGATGAGTTTTGAGCATCCAACTTTCATTCTTGAGGTAGCTGCAATTCTACTGCTTGCCTCAATGGCCATGTGGATCACCGGTATGATTCTGGCCAAGCAGGTGGTTAAGGTATTGAATATACCTACCCCGCTCTTTATGCCAATCATTGGAGTGCTTTGCATCATCGGCTCATACTCACTAGGTTTGAATATTTTCAATCTTTACCTGATGCTGCCGGTAGGCATTATTTGCTATTTCCTCACCAATATGGGCTACCCGATCGCCCCGCTGGTAATCGGCGTAATCCTGGGACCCATGGCCGATGAGAATCTGCGCCGGGCACTGATGGTCTCCCAGGGCAGTTTTATGCCGGTAATCACCAGACCCGTCTCATTGATTCTTTTCATCATTATCGTCCTTACCGTCCTGAGTCAGTTCGGATGGTACAAACGACTGATCGCCAAGTTCAAGGCGAAAATATTTAAAAATTTAACCGTAAGTTAAGCCGAGAAACAATTAGGAGATCAACCATGCTGAAACTGGCAATTATCACGAGCTTTCTATCACAAACAAAAGATCGTTTTCACGAGTATAATAAGCCGCTTACCCTTGATGAAAAGTTCTCCCTTTTATCTAATATCGAAGGATACAGCGGAGTAGAAGTTGTTTATCCGTATGAAGTGAACGACGTCCAGGAGACCAGATCGGCGCTTGAAAAATACAATCTCGATGTGGCTGCCGTAAATGTCAATGTCAAGGCCGAACCGGAATTTCGCAACGGCGGTGTAACCTCACTCGAGAAGGTGGTCAGGGAAAAAGCTGTCCAGTTCATTAAAAATGCAAAAGACTTTGCCGCGGATATTGGAGCCGACAAGGTTACCTGCTGTCCACTGGGCGACGGTTACGAATTTGCCTTCCAGAACGACTACGCGCTGGCCTGGAAACACTTGATCGAGACCTTCTCGGAAGCGGGAGACTACCGCAGGGAAATACCTCTATACGTTGAATACAAGCCCAGCGAGACAAGGGGCAGGTGCTTTGTCGATACCGCCGCCAAGGCGCTTTGTCTGCTCAATGATATCAAGATCGACGACATGGGCGTGACCCTTGATTTTGGACACTCCATGTACGGCAGCGAAAACCCGGCCGAGGCAGTCTCCCTGCTTGAGGCCAGTCCCTATAAATACTACATCCACATCAACGATAATGACGGCAAGTGGGATTGGGACTATTTCTGCGGCACCAAGCACTTCCTCGATTACGTTGAATTCCTCTATTACCTGAAGAAGTACAACTACAATGACTATTTCACTTCCGATACCTCTCCGACAAGGTGGGATATCAGAGGAACCTTCGAGGCAAACAGCAGACTTACGACAAAGATCTGGCAGCTGTTTGACCAAATCGAGGTAGCCGAACTGGAATTATTGATGGCCAAAGGTGATTATATCGAAACCTGGAAGTTCATCGAACAAAACATTTTCTCACTCAAATAAATCAAACACATGAGCGAACCAACCATTGATATAAGCTATCTTGACACCCTGCCGCCCGAGTGGCAGACGGACCTGCTACCCAGAATTCAGCAAGAGCTTGGTCAATCGACCTATAAAGTTGTCGTGCTCGACGATGACCCTACAGGTACACAGACGGTGCGGGACATTCCCGTATTGACGACCTGGTCGGTGGCTGCCCTTGAAGCAGAATTATCAGGCGATTTCCCGGCCTTCTTCATTCTGACAAACAGCAGAAGTCTGCCCGAGGATGCAGCCTGTGAGCTGGCCCGTGAAATAGGAGAAAATCTCTATCAGGCTTCAGAAAATTCAGGAGTTCGTGTGGTAGTGATAAGCCGAAGCGACTCTACGCTGCGAGGCCATTTTCCCTCAGAGGTAGATGTTTCTGCTCGAGCTCTTAAAAAAGACCAACTTCCCTATCTTATCGTTCCGTTCTTCCTTGAAGGCGGGCGCTATACGCTTAACGATATCCATTATGTCAAAGAGAGGGACTCACTGGTTCCTGCAGCCCTGACACCGTTCGCCAAAGATGCTGCCTTTGGTTTTATTAATTCAAATCTGAAGAACTATATCGAAGAAAAGACCGGCGGAAAAATTAAAGCCGAAGAAGTTATAGCAGTAAGCCTGCAGGACATCAGAGTGGGTGGGCCTGACAAGGTTGCCGACATCTTCAGATCTGTTCCCAGAGGGGCCGCCTGCTTTATCAACGCTGCCAGCTACAGGGATATGGAAGTGGTGGTCGCAGCCCTGATAAAGGTTGAGAATGAAGGCTATGAATTCTTGTATCGGACTGCCGCCTCCTTCGTCAGATCTCGAATCGGCTTAGATGCGGGAGACGGTCTGTTGTCCGGCGAAAAACTGGTGACTCCCAGCGCCCACGGAGGACTGTTCGTTATTGGTTCCTATGTGCCGAAAACTACATCACAAGTCAGTGCACTCTTTGATCTCACCGAAATTGAAGCCATCGAAGTACAGGTAGATGAACTTCTCGATGAAGACAATAGAAGGTCTGAGATTGATCGAGTCATCTCACTTACCAATCAGACACTTGGTTCGGGTGCAGACGCGGCAATATATACCAGCAGATCGCTCGTTACCGGCAGTGATGCTGCCTCCAGCCTGGAAATCGGTCGGATCGTTTCTGAAAGTCTGGTGGAAATCGTCAGCAACATAACAAGTCAACCGCGCTATCTGGTTGCCAAGGGAGGTATTACTTCAAGTGATATCGCCACCAAGGCGCTAGGCATCAAGAGGGCAATGGTAATCGGTCAAGCTCTGCCGGGTGTTCCGGCCTGGCGGTGCGGTAAAGAAACCCGTTATCCAGGTATGACCTATATCGTATTCCCCGGAAATGTCGGAGAAGATGACGCGCTTGCTCAGATTGTAAAAAAAATAGACTGATATCAAGACAAATTCAATTAAACCCAAAACTCATAATAAGGAGTAACCCAGATGAAACATACGGTAAAAACAATTCAGGCCATGCGGGACAACAAGGAAACCATCACCATGCTGACGGCTTATGATTATCCGACAGCAAAAAAAGTCAACGACGCAGGCATTGATATGATTCTGGTGGGCGACAGCTGCGCCATGGTCGTTCACGGCCATCCCACCACATTAACCGCTACCATGGATATGATGGTGCTGCATTGTGCTGCAGTGGCCAGAGCCTGTGACAGGACTATGGTGATCGCCGATATGCCTTTTGGATCCTTTCAGTATTCGATAGAGGATACGATGAAAAACGCAGCTCGCTTTATTACCGAAGCAAAGGTTGACGGTGTGAAGTTCGAGGCTACCCCGCACCACATCGAAAAGACCAAAGCAATCGTCCAGATGGGTATTCCGGTAGTCGGTCATGTCGGGCTGCACCCCCAGGCGGTCGGAGCCCTTGGCGGCCTGAAGGTACAGGGAAAAGATATGGATTCTGCCCGCAAAGTCGTGTCTGAGGCGCTGGCCCTGCAGGAAGCAGGAGCCTTCTCCATCATATTCGAAGCGGTTCCGGCCAAACTTTCCGATTATGTAACCAAAAAGCTGGATGTCCCGACCATCAGCATCGGCGGCGGCCCCAAATGTTCCGGCCAACTGCTGGTAACCCCCGACGTACTCGGCATGTATGACAATTTCACCCCATCATTTGCCAAGCAGTATCAAAAATTTGGTGAGGTGATGATCGACACCTTCAAGCAATACAAGGAAGAGGTTCTTACCGGTAAGTTTCCTGGTGAAGAACACAGTTATAAGATGTCTGACGAGGTACTGGAAGCCATCCAGAAGGAGTTCGGCGCCGCCTGATATTAATCTGATACTCCTCCTCGCTATCCATCCTAAGGGAGTATTGATCTGCAGATGGATAGCTCGCACCTGTATTCCGGATATCCAACCCCTCAAACGGAATACAGGTGTTTTTGTTAGAACCTGTATTCAACCTCAAAGAGAAGTCGGTCGTTGTCAGCCATATCCTGGAAAGACGGGTAATCTCCCGACTGGTAAAGCACTACTCCACCGGTCAATTTGAGACTGTCACTCAGATCATATTCCAGTTGAAATCGTTCGAATCCTCCTTCACCGGCAAAGATCCCATAGGATGAAAAGAGCAGAGTCAAATGCAGTGTATCGTTGAGAAAGTCCCTGGTAAGCCTGAAGGCAAACTGGCGCCAGTCTTCTTTCTGACCGTCAGGCGGTTGGCTGAGCCGGTCATCAAAATCGACGAGATGTCGGTTGGCGAATTCCAGGGTGATAGTGGTTTCGGTAAATCCTGAATAATCCACGCCGATCAGCATGTCGACGCGCTGTTTATCTTCATCGATGGTTGAAAATTGTAATCCGTCCCAGATAGCAGCTTCCCCCTTCAGCAGCCAGTTGCCGACTGCAAAATTTACGGCGCCCCCCGCAAAAAAAACGCTATCATATTGCCGCTGGCCCGATACGGAATCGGCAAAATAGGGGGTTTTGTCGAATACATAGGCCGCGTAAAAAGCAACATCCCAACCACTGAAAATTCCGTTGAGACTCAGTGCTGCCTGCTGATTCGACCAACTCACCCCAGGTTCTTCAGGATCTGGAATGGCTCTGCTGAATGGATAGAATTCGCTATTGTATACGGGAAATTTATTAAATCTTGGCTCGTGAATTACCATTCCTCCAAGATTCCAGTTACCCTGGTAATAATCGAGTTTGGTCATCGTAACTGGTAATCGGAGAAATCTGATATCAACCAGGCCCGGCCATCTGAGATCCAGAGGATTGAGAATATCGGTGACTCTAATGTTGTCTGATTTTCCCCAAACTACGATCTGCCTACCGATTTTCAAATCCAGCTTGGCAGTGAGGTCTGCCTGGAGGTAGGCTTCATTCAGTCTTATTTCACTCTCGTACTGGTCGAGAAACTCATCTGTATAGAACTGTCGCTGCCCATTCAGGTGATAGGCGGCGTCGTAAAACATGGCGATGCCGACCCGTGCCTTCCAATTGTCTTGATGTACATCGCTAAGCAGTTCGGCCACTCCCCGAAACATCGATAATCCGCGATAGTCGGGTTGATCAGTAAGCGGCGCTTGCTGCGAAAAATTGACTGTGGAAGAAAGAGCGAGGCTGCCACTCAGTTGCAGCCAATCCGGAAAAACAGGGTCGACCGAATCGTCTGACCGGGGCAGAGATTGGTTCTCTTGCTCAAAGCCACCTAACAACTCATCAATATCCCCGGCGCCATCTTTTTCAGTGGCAGGTTCCCCCCCCTCTTCGAAGCCGGACAGAAGATTGTCCAGTTCGTCGGCCCAGGAGATTGTCGTGACTGCAATCAAGACGATGATAATCGTCGAAAGAACGACAATCTTCTTCATACCAAAAAAAGTTTTACAACCCTTTTTCCAGTTGCCTGACAGAGAAAATAGACTCATCGAGTCCCTGATTATATTTAATATTGTCCATGGTCAGGATGGTTCTATGTAATGTCCTTTTATTTCTGGTGGTTTTCATCCATGTTTCAACCGCCACCCAGATTCCGTCGATTTGATCGATCTCCTTCACCTCCATGTATTTAACCTTGTTGCCAGATTTCAACACATGGATTGCCCGGATAATCATAAAATTATCCTGCCTGACATAAACAATGGATTTCTTGTAGCCGTAGCGATCCTCGACCGCCTTTGAAACCGGCAGATTTTCAATCAGCCAGACCTTCTGGCCATCTACCAGATCTTCCTTGAGCAGCTTGTAACTCCATTCATCGAGCACCCGTCTGGTCATATCGGCATAGGAAAAATCGGAACCCATAAACGACGAGGACTTGTCAGAGGAGGCAATACGCTTGGTCTTTCGCAGATCAGGCAGGTAGAGCCACTGATCGTCGTCTTTTTCGCCGCCGTAATTGTCGTAGGTGAGAAAACCCGTGTCCTTGACGTCTGCAGGGGTAAGGAAAAACTGCATTCTCCAGGTATCTCTGTCCTTGTCTTTGGAAAAAAGCTTAATTGTCCGTTTACGCTCGTTGCCGTTTTGATCGATTAATGTCATCTGCAGATCGGCTGTCTGATTGTCACCGTCATCCCGAGCGTCGACCTGTTCCATTATAGTCCTGGCATCTTCCGTGGATTGTGCCGATGACAGTCCCCAAAAAGCCAGACAGATAAGAAAGCTCAGAAAATATGAAAATAACTTCATTTCACCCTCCTTCACTGGGTAGGTTGTTGAGATCAGAGGTCCGCTCCGTTGTTCCGATAACCAGAGCCATCAGGGCAGGCGCCAAAATGAGATCGGCAGCAAGTGCAAGCAATATTGCTATGCCGGTGAGAAGCCCGAAATTGAAAAGGTTGTTCATTGAAGCCTGGGTAAATATGAAAAAGCCGATAGACAAAACCACCGAGGTTGTCAGCATTGCCCTGCCGGCGGTCTGAAGAGTGTGATGTACCGCCTCTCGCACATCACCGGTCTTTTCAAAATATTTTTTGAAATTGTACATGAAATGGATGGTGTCATCGACCGCCAGCCCTATGGCTATTGGAGCGATTAGCATGGTGAACATGTCGAATTGAATCGATGCAATACCCATGAAGCCAATGATGCAGAGGATCGGGGTAAGATTCGGGATCATGCTGATAAATCCGAGTTTGAGGTTGCCGATCAGAGTCACCATAAGCAAGGTGATGATCGCCAGAGCAATGATATAGCTTTGCGCGGTAGAAAAGATAGCCGCACTGATGATACGTCCGAATATCGACATGATGCCGGTAACGGTTATCTGCATAGGCTGCCCGTCGTCCAGGGTTTTGCCAGCCAGCTCATCCTCAAAACGCTGCTCTACTTCGTTGATGAAGGATCGGTAGAGAATCGCATCCTGCCATGGAACCTTCAGCGTTATCCTGGCAACCTGAAACCTCGAATCAACAACATCCTGCAAATCGTCGGAACCTGAGTTTTCAAAAAGGAGAAATTCCTGAGGAATGAGGCGCTGATTGTCAGGAACCTTGTAGAAATCTGGATCGTTGGCGTGCAAGGCCTGGTGAATTTCCTTGAGGATCGTGGTCACCGCAATTGACTTCCCGACAAAGACCTCCTGATCCTGAAAATCTTTCTCCATCTCGTCGGTCAACCTGTCAATCGCCAACAATGTATCGCGATCATAGAGCCCGTTCTCTTTCCCGGTGTCCAGCAGGACCTCCAGTACCACGCTGCCTTTTAGTTCGCGGTCGATAACCTCGGTCGAAATCCTGACGTCTAAATCCTCTGGAAGCCAGTTCAGCACCTGGTGAGAAAATCTCACCTGCAACGCCCCATAGACGGCAATTACAATAATTACCGCGCAGACGACCAGCACACTGCGGTGATGATCGATGGAAAAGTCAGCAAGAAATTCGAGCAGTCTGTCCACCCGGTTCTTTTGAACGCCCTTTTGCGGTTTTTTTATCCTCAACGGCATAATCGCCAATAAGGCGGGCAGCAAGGTAAGCGTGAACCATAGCGAAATCATTACACCTATAGATGAAAAGATCCCAAGATCAGCAATTGGTGCGACTCCAGCCAGCGAAAATGAGGCGAGACCGGCTGCCGTGGTCAAAGATGTCATGGCTATGGCCAAACCAGAGTGAGAGTAGGCATCTCGTATCGCTAATTCTTTCTGCTTGCCTTTACGCAACCCCTGGTAAGTAAGTGAAAGAATATGCACACTGGCACCGACACCCACAGCAAGTAAAAACGACGGCAGAATCGTGGTGGGCAATTTAAACGACACGCCTAGAAAAGCCATAAGGCTGATGGTTGAAACCAGTGAAAATGCGACGATAACCAGAGGAAGCACAACCCCGGACACCCTCCTGAACATGATGAAAAGACAGATCCCGATGACGATAATTGCGATTCGCATGAATTTTTTCACATCACTCTGCATGAACAGTTTGATGGAATGCATTACTGCCGGCGAACCGGCAATGTACACCTTAAATTCATCACTGCGGTGTTGCTTCACTATCTCGTAGACAGCTTCCACGAATTCACTATTTTCTTGATCGCTTATGAATTTTCCGGAAGAAAGGTTGTCGGCCTCATCACCGGAGCTGCCTTCGACCGCATCGAAACCGGCAAACAAATCTTCTTCTTCAGAACTGGTGTAAACATCGCTTTCGATAACTATTGTCGTATATAAGCCATTTCCAGAAATGAGCTGATTAATATAGAGCGGGTTGCTCATCACCTGGGACCTGAGCTTCTCCAGCTGTTCTTCAGTTTCCGGGAAATCAGTCAACAGATCATCGACCAGCAGTACATCGCCCTCACCTCTTGTTGAGCGAGCGTTTACCATCGAATTCATATCATTGATATTATCTATTTCGCTCTCGATGCTGTCATGCAGATTTTTCAGTCTACCAAGAAACTCCAGAGAAAAGATTTTGTCGGAATGAATAGCCAGAAGAAGCATGTCGTCTCTTCCGAATTGCTCTCTAAAACTGTTATAGGTAGCAAGAATGGGGTCATCCTGGCGCAGGAATCCTTCATTGGAAGTATCGAATTGGAGATCTTTGATATTCGAAGCCAGCAATGCGGTACAAAGGATTGAGAAGAGCAGCACCAGAAAACGAAACCTGATAACCAGAGCTGCGCCATAATCAAAGAAGGTTTCTGCCTTTTCTCTAAAACTTTTCATTGACAACCTCCCCTGCCTTTCTTTGCAATCCATGGATTCCGTTGAGAAATATTTCTGCGATCAAATCGGGATAACCGGTATGGGAATCAAGCTCTAAATCCGCCGGCTTCACCCTTTCAAAAACAGGTTCTACGAGAAATCGCATGGCAATCATGCCTATCATTACCGGCCCTATGAGATAAGGGGTTATCTTCTGTTCAGTATCTGCCGACAGTGGCGTACAAATTTCATCTTGAACCAGATCGACTATTTTTCGGATCCAGGACGCCTTATGTTCAATAATGTCGGGATCGTCATGGGGAAGTTCGGTCAGGACGACGATAAAATATTCCTTATTCTCTCTGATAAAGGGGATGATTCTATTCATGAAGCGTCGTACTTTTTCGTCGATATCTCCGTCCGAGGATAATTCCTGCTGAGCAATTTCATGGTATGCGGACAGGAAAGTATCAAGAATTACCTTCAGCAGCCCCTTTTTGCTGCCAAAAAAATAATTAACCATTGCCAGATTGACTCCAGCCTGTTCAGCCAGTTCACGTAACCCGGTATTCCCATATCCTTTACGAGCGAACATGGTAACCCCGGCTTTTAAAATCCTTTGTTTCGAAGCAATCATGTATGAATTGTACCGGTAGGAATTTAAACGTTCGTTTAACACCAACTATCATAAAAAAGATTGCTCCACAAGAATATTTTAAACGTCTGTTTAATTTTCTGTAAGGCAATGGAACCTGATTCAGTTAAGATTTCCATGGGTCTTAGATATAGGAAATCTATTATTCAGCTGTTATATTAAGACCTCTGACCACCTCAAAATACCTTGCCCACTATCATGTATAAAATCCTGTCTATCTTTATAGTCGCCGTTTCTTCTCTTCTGTTTGCTTTTGAAAGCATGGCAAAAGAGATAACCATCCCGATAACTCTTGAATATGAATTGCTGGACGCTCTGCTTATCCAATCCTTATATACCGATCCAGGGCAAACCGCCCTATTGCTCAACGAGGCAGACGGTTGTCTTGAGCTGAGGTTGTCCGAACCTCAGTTCTCAGGAGGAGCAAACGTTGTCAATCTTGCCTCGAAGATTTTCATTCACCTGGGTACGCCTCTGGGTGGAAATTGTCTTATGCCTTACGAATGGAACGGCTCAATCGAGATTTCTCAAGTTCCTCAGCTTGACAGCAACACCTGGGATCTCACCTTCCAGACGGTGGATACGAAAATCTTTTCAGCCGCAGGAAAACAAATTGAAAGTTTCGATATGGTGTTCGACCGTTTGCTGCCGCTGATAAACGAACACATGCATGAGTTTGCCATTAAACTCGATTCTCCTGTTGAAGACCTGCGAGCCTTTATCTTACCGATGTTCACCCCTGAGGCCCGTAAAGAAGCAGAACAGCTGCTCGACAGCATCAGACCAGGTGCCATTACTGCCAGTGAGAAGACACTTGTGGTCAACGTTTACGCCGATGCAATTGAGGTGGCTGGTAGCGAGGTTCTTGAGGAAGTCGAAACACTATCTGAAGAAGAAATGACAGGGTTTCTCGATCTCTGGGAAACCTGGGACTCTCTGCTGGTCTATATTATAACGATGCTCTCGGAACAAGCACTGAGTCCCACCGAACAACAGCAGCTTGTCGATCTACTTCTTGAAACCCGTTACGAGTTCGTCACCCAGATCAATGACCCTTCTGTTCAAAAGGATTTTGTTCGTGATCAGTTCCTCGATGGCTGGGAACTCCTCTCCGGTATTTTCAGAAATCAGATGCTACGCAACCCGCCAGAGAACGGGCTCGGCTATATCAGTTTTATCACTGCCGTTGATGCATTGATGGTTCTCGATGAGTTAGGCCCGTCATTCGGAATCGAAATCAGCCGCAATGGTCTTGTCCGTCTGGCCAAAATTCTCGGAGGGGAGACTATTGAACTGCACTACTCCCCCGATATCAACAAAGCCCTGCAGCAGCTGTTCCAGGTCCATCCAGACGAGGAAAAGAATACTCCTGATAACGAACAGACTCCGGAGACAAATTCAGATACCTCGGCGCACCAGATGCTGCAGTTTCTTGAATCACTGTTTATCCCGTCAGCCCACGCTCAAAAAATGCCGTCATTCAAAGATATCCAACGTTGGCAAGCCCCAAAAAACAATCCCGGCGAATATCTAAAGCGAATTCGAGACCTTCTCGAATTCGCTTTCACCAGCCTTATCATACGCCGGGAGCTTCCCGACTATCTCAATGAAATTTATCGTACGATGATACCAGCTATTGCCTGGCAGGAGAGTTGTTTCAAACAATTTGTGGTTAAGGATGAAAAACTGACCTACCTGTTGTCCTACAACAACAGTTCAGTTGGTATCATGCAGGTTAATGAGCGGGTCTGGAGGGGGATATACGATACCCAGCGGCTTAGGTGGGATATTCATTACAACGCCAGTGCCGGTTGTGAGATCGTTGACCTCTACCTTCAAAAGTACGCTCTTCGCAAATACGGCCCTGAAATCCTCTCCAAAACCGATACCCTTGCCCAGGTAGTCTATGCAATGTATAACGGTGGCCCGACTCAATACGATAAATTTCTGAAACGCCAAAAAGCCAAAAAGCTTTACGATAGTGACAGGCTTTTTGCTCAGAAGCACGACTGGGTTAAAGACGGATCCTGGGATAATGTGGGGAAATGTTTTTAGCTGAAGAAACCGATCAGTATCCATCTAGAGAAATTGATTGCCCGCCTCTAAAAGGACCTTTCTAGCCTTTTTCAGATTATCGTTTCTGACAAGTATATAATCGGTATCGAAGGTCGATAGTGTAAAAATTGAAATCTTCACGCCGGCCAGCACCTCGGCAATAGCTGCCAGAATTCCTGTAAGAGAAAAATTCAAGGGGCCGACTATTTTGATAACCCGCCAGTCAGTTTCACTCTGAATTGCATGCAGATCGATTGTCGCATCGCAAACAATGGAAAGCTCTTCATCGGTTCTGGTCACAGAGTAAAACAGGCTCTCCTGGATGGTATCGGGAACGACGGCGTCGGGAGCAAATCGATGAATACCATAGCTCCCCTCAAGAACGGTGAGTGTTAACTTCATAATCCCGCCTGGTTTAAACTTACTTGAGGAATTTGCTTACCTCCTGTTTCCATTCCGGGCTTTTCCGGATCTTAAGAAGGGCTTGATTCAGACGCTCCTCGTTGGGATGATCTTCAGGCAGTACAAAGCCGTAATTCTGTTTGGCCAGCTGATACGGTAAAATGGTAAGATCCTGATAACGTCCATTTTCCCGTTCTTGTTTTAATTGATACCTTAGTACCGCGTCATCGGTGATGACCGCTTCCACTCTACCCCTATCAAGAGCGTCGAGCAACTCATGCACGTCACTGAAGGTCAGATGGGAAATGCCGAAGTCTTTTAGTTGCTGCGCTGATACAGATGCTTCAATGGCACCAATTGTCCTGGTTCGCAGGTCTTCCACTCCCTGGATGTCAGACCCAAGAGACTTGAGAGTAAGTGAACTGGCTAGCAATGCGGTAATACCGGCGACAAAAAAAGTGGAAGTGATGACCAGCGTTACGGCGAGTACACGGGCGGCCATGGTGCTGAATAGATGATAGCTGAAAGGCCCCTTAACGATCGAGACAACCCCCATCATCAGGATCTCCAGGACATTTCCTGCCTTTGATCTTGTAATGTAGAATTTTTCGTTATCCTTGCGTTCAAGCAAAAAGAAAATCAGACCGATGATGAATGCCGCACCGATGAATATCAGAAAGTATCTGAAGATATCCATGTCAGTCAGCAGATTTTTTATGTAAGTCAGGGGGCCCTGCTGTTTGACCGCAACCGCCAGATGAGTTTCATAGAATGAATGGGAAAAATCAACGACAGTTTCCCTGGCAGGAGTAATGGATACGCACGACACTCCGACGTCGATGGTACCGTCCACCACTCCTTGAAGTATCCCATCGAGACTGTGAGCAGATATTTCATAGTCAACCTGGAGCTCCTTGGCTATATGCTGCCAGAGCACCATGCTTAATCCCGAAAAGGTGCCATCACCGTTGTCTATCACAAAAGGAGGACATTCGTACACTCCCACTCTTCCTTTAGGCTTTTCTGCTGCCTCAGACAGTGGGGCAAGGATCGTGAATGCACTCAACAGCAATATCGCCATGAGCCCGTAGGTGGCTTTCTCACCTTTCATTATGGCTTACCTCAGTAATTACCTGTAAAACTGCTGGAATTATAGTAGGACGAATAAAATTTACTTTACTATAACCTGCGGTGAGACAAAAAGAAAAAAGCCAACTTGTGGTCGGAACCAGGAGGGCTGAGACAGAGTAAGGAGTCAGGAACGCAGAAGCATATAAACTGATTAGTTTATTGACCCCACGGTGCTTTTCCACCTGTTAAAAAACTAACAGGCAGAAATGATATCCGGCAGGTGACCGAGTGGTGCGCACTTAGCGAACCACAAGCATTCGAATACACTTATTTTAAAGAACCATCTAATCAGCCACGTACCGAGCGCTTGTCAGATCCCTCTGCCTCTACTGACCCCTCTGCGCTGACAGATGGCACAGAATGATTTAACCCCGTGTACCCTTACCCTTATACTGAACCCAGGGTAGTTACACCTACATACCCATATTGTAGATCTCATAAGTAGTATCGTCGGCTAACAGGGCTGAAAAATTCTGTTCGTTGGCCTGCCTTTCGGAGCTGGAGGCGTAGGCGTCCCAGTCCTCTCTTTTCTGCCACATAGAGACTACGACGATATCACTTGGGTCGTCACAGTTAACTAATGTTTCAGTAGAAATATAGCCTTTGTTTGACATTGCATTTTTACGCGCCTGGATGAGCATGGCCGGTGCATCTTTTAGCGCATCCTTGTTAATTTTTCTTTTGATGAAAATCTTAACCGCCATGATTGCCTCCTCAGGTTAATGTTCGATATGTTGATCGGGACGGTTTTTTCATCCCGCTTGGCTATCTGAGGCCTGGATAATGTTTAGGTGATGGAGAGTCGAGCGTAATTGACCTTTGGCAGGGTCGGCTCTGACGATGGTAGCAATAGAACTCAACGGGCCCTCCCTGCCTGCGGCTGCAGGCGAATCATAGGGAAAATGAACAACTAGGTATCCTGTCTTATTTTAGCACAGAATGTGTCGTCGAATCCAGCTGCTCCAGCTTATTTGGGAGGAGTTATGGGGATATAATCAGTTAACCTTGAGTAAGAAACGAAGCCGCTTATTTCTGATTTTATTGATATAGACAGGGCGTTGCGCGTTGCCGTCCAGGCCGATAAAAAAGGGATCCAGAATCCCTTCAAACTCATTGCCGCTCCGTATCATTCTGTTGATACACTCGTTCTGAGGATTCTTGCCGCATTTTTCTATGGCGGTCAAAGCGACATGGGTCCCTTCACAGCCCAGAGCGGTAATGGTGGTGGCCGGTGTATTAAAAAGTTTTTTGAATTTTAGTGAAACCGCTTTACCAAAATCCGACACTGGTACTTCATTTGCGTAGATGTCGGTGGCCAACATACCCTCTAACAGGTTTGGGTTATCTGCATACTCGAGCATCAGTTGGGAAAGCACGCCATCGCTTACCATGGATTGGGGATTAAAGCGCATTTCTCTGACACTCTGTTCAAAATTGGCCACATGACGCCCTTCCATCGGTAGATAGACAAACTCGACATTGTTTTTCTGCAGCTGATCCAGAATCTTGAGATAATCATCTTGTCTGGCTGAAATATCGATGGAAACAATGCTGCCTCCAGCTTCCTGGTAAGTGCGTTTGAAATTTTCTGCCAATACTTTTGAGTGCGGATCATCCCCATCCCAGATGACAGAGGCGCGCTCGATCAACAACTCATCCATCACGAACAGGGCAGCCACTGTGCCCTGGGCCCTGTCGTCAAAAATTATCTGACTTACCCAATCGTTTTTGGTCACCTCAGGGAGCGAGGACAAAGTTGAGATAATCGGAATCTTATAGCGATCTGCTGATTTCGCGATCCCCAGCGTTGTTCTACTACCTGAAAGAACTATAACTGCATCGACCTGATCTTGGATTGCCAGTTTGGCAAAGGCGAGGTCTGCTTTGGCGGGATCACTCTGATCGTCCTCCTTGATTATTTCTACCTGCAGCCCACGGTTACGCACCTTATGATATTCAACTGCGGTTTGCACACCCTGAAACCCACTCTCTCCCCATCTTTTATTAGTACCACTAAATGGCCCGACAACTCCTAGTTTGACGGAAATAGGTGTCGACTTCGGTTCAATCCCAGTTTCGCAACTGGATAGCAGAAAAACACAAATGACGCAGATGATGAACTGGGTATATAGCCGACTCATTTTCAAGGTATATAGGTGATCCCGACTCTGATCAATAAATCTTCCGAAAAATTATGTTGGACTTTCTTTTTGAATTCATTCAAATCATCACGGTCAAGTGGTTCCCTTGCATAAAGATCGACCATGAGAACCTTTCGACCCTGGTAGGTGATCATTTCTGCGTCATTGACGATAAGGTATTTGTTGTTAACCAGAAAGCGTTCTTGTTTCCAGCTGTTCTCGAAATTTGACTGATCAGTGATTCCTCTGAATGAGAGGCTCAGAGGGATACAGATGAGTAACAGTGAACCCAGAACAATTGAAAGCGAACGTTTATCTCGGACCGCCGGCGAATAACCGAGCACCCTGAAGGTGATTATCGCCGCCAGCACGATGCCAACAAGATTGGTCGCAAATAATAAAAAAGCGTTTAAGAAAAATACAAGGTCGAATCTTCCCAGGCCAATGCCGGCAACCGCGAGTGGTGGAACCAGCGCAACCGCAATCGCCACACCAGCCAGACTCTGAAGGATTTCTTTGAAAGATTTGGTATAGGCGCCGGCGATACCTGCCACTATGGCGACAACAAGATCGAGAATCGAGGGGCTGAGTCTGCCCTGCATCTCACCAGTAAGGGGCTGGTACGGCGATATCACGGCAAGTGAGAAAGCGACCCCGAGAGCTACCAGTATGCCGGCAACAACCTTTTTCAGGGACTGCTTGAGCAAACGCTGGTCATAACGCAGCATGCTCATAGACAATGAGATGATCGGCGCCATCAAGGGAGCCAGCAGCATGGCCCCGATTATCACCGAAGCACTGTCCAGATAAAGGCCGACCGTGGCCAGCATGGTGCTGAGCACCATGAGGACGATGTAAATTGAATCAAGCTTGGCATCGTCGCGCAGGGCGATGAATAGTTCTTTGAATCGCTCTTCCGAGGCGTAAGTGAAAAACGGTACCCGCTTATGCCGGGCTTTTATGAGCTCCTTCCCGGCGGGCAGGGAGCCGACGGCAAATTTTTCTTTGCCCGACACCTTTTTTGACTTCGACCCCTGATCCGCAGCCCCGCGATTCATCTTTACCGCATCAGGAAGGACCATGATATGGGCCGGGGTCGAGGTCGCCCGCTCACCGTCAATCACCACATCAAGCTGCGGAGATGGCTCGATTATCATCTCAGTCGACTTGATATAGCCGACCGAGGAAGGCAGCTTTTTTGAATCCGGATCAGAAAAAATCCGCAGCCAGAGGAGCTTTATATAGTCGACGATTGAAAAGGGAGCAATCACCACCGTAGACACCATCGAATCCTCAGAAGAACAGTCATCACCGATCATACTGGAGGCATAACTCAGTTCAGGAGTCTCCAAAATGACGCAGCCGCAGGCGGCAGTGGAGGTTTTGTTCTGGTTTTTTCCGAGGGTGGAAATGTCGAACGGCAGCAAATGAAGCGAGCTCATCTTTCTGAGGGCATCCACCAGAATTTTGATTTTACCGGTGGTTTTCTGGCTGTCAATCAAGGGCACCCAGCCGACGACCCCTTTAAAGAGCAGAATCTGATCGTTGCAATAGACGATATCGAGCTCTGAGGGCTGGCCACTCAAAGCAAGAGAAATCATTTCAGCCCTGTCGTTGGGTATGGAATAGCAGCGTTTGAGAGCCTTTTGAGAATCGAGTGGCAGGATACCTACACTGAACCCGTAATCGATAGCAAACTGCAGAATTTCCTTGACGATACTGAGTTCTGCTGAGACAACGACATGGCTGATATCTTTGAGCAGGGCGGCACTGTTGTCACGCAGCTCAGCGATTGAAACAGGTGAAATAGAGCTGCCATGAGCATTGGCTAATATGTCGTCCAGATATATCCCGCCCGCTTCTGTATAGACAAACAGCGAAGAGTCGACATACTCAGCCATGGCATCCTATGGAGTTGATCTATCCACTATCAAACGGTGAACAAAGCCTTTTTTATATCTTCTTTCTGGTCTTCGTTATATTTCTCGAGTTTCTCAAGCTGCTCGTCATCAAGCGTCTCCTGAACTTTATCGTAGAGATCCCTGGTCATCTTCTCGAAATCCTGTTTGAATTCGGTCCAGTCTTTTGATCCCTCTTTGGCTATTTCCTGAATCTTGTCGGAAAGCTGATTGAAGCTGTCTTCAAGTACCGGCTGAAGCTTCTGCGCCTGCTCCTCTGTAAGGGCAAGCAGCTCGTTGAGGTCGTCGATCATTTTCTTTTTGGCATTGTCAATAGCCTCCTTGTCGACCTTGGCCAGCTGTTCCCTGAGCCTCATTGCTTCCTCGCTGGAGAGAATGTCTTTTACCTTCTGCTCGGCATCTTTGGACATCGAATCAAATTTCTTGGTCATCTTGTCCAACTCGGCATAGCCCTTATCAACAGACTCTTTGAGTCCTTCCGACATCTCTTTGCTCTTCTCCTCGATCACCGGCTTTAACTGCTCCCACTTTTCTCGGGACAGATCCATCTGCTTTTCCAGTTCCGAGATTATTTTCTCTGAGTTGAACTCCTCGGTGTCAGCCGATTGGACCGAAACAGTGAGCATCCCTGACACCAGCAGAGATACAAGGAAAAAAATAATAGACTCAGGTAACCTTATCATGGCTTGAACCTCCTTAGCGTGAATGTATTGCAACATCTATATGATTGGGATAGGTTGTGTTTTCGTACTCGAAGTAAAGTTAGATATAGTGCTGAACCTGTTGGAATGCAACAGCATCCTATTATATTTCAATTTTTCCGTACTTGCTGAAAGATAATATTTTCCAAATTGGAACTGACCAACAGAACAATTGGGATAGGGGTATAATCTGTAGTTATTTTTTTTATGGGCCTTTAACAACTGCATTAAAACATAGACATGTCTCTTGCCCTGATTACCATTTTCGGTTCATCCTTCGTCATCGCCTTGTCTGGCGCCCTGATGCCCGGTCCGGTGCTTACGGTGACGGTCAGCGAAAGCGTTCGCAGGGGCGCGAAGGCCGGACCGTTGATGATCTTCGGACACGGCTTACTTGAGCTGGCACTGGTACTCGCACTACTGGGGGGACTGGCTCCATTCTTTTCTACAAACGAGGTGTTCATAGTCGTCTCTTTGGTGGGAGGGGCAATACTACTGTGGATGGCCTGTATGATGTTCAAGGAACTCCCAGGATTAAAACTGAAATTTGATCATGATGATCAGAAACCTCGGAGCCTGGTGCTCTCCGGAATACTGCTCAGCCTTGCCAATCCTTATTGGCTTATCTGGTGGGCGACCATCGGCATTGGCTACATCATGTATTCGGTCAAATTCGGCATCCCGGGAATCATCGCCTTTTTCACCGGCCACATCCTGGCCGATCTGGCCTGGTACAGCCTCATCTCCTTCGGTGTCGCCAAAGGCCGGAACTTTTTTACGGATACATTCTACCGCAGACTGATTGGTGCCTGCGCATCTTTTCTCTTTGTCTTCTCAGGCTATTTTTTTTATAGCGGGCTGGAGAGAATTCTCTGAATATCCTTGCCCCGGCCTCCCCTGTGATACTTGCTGCCACCTCACCACCGAGGGGATTGAAGTACTCACCGATCACCCAACAGACTGATCGGTGATCCAGAGATTATTTTTGCAGAAATAATAAAATGTTACAGCTGATCACCTGGCTGGGAATCTGAGAACGTTAAAAAAAGTTTCCAGCGATTATCGAACACCGCTCTACCGTCTACGGTCTTAGCCTTCTGGTTGCCGCGTTTATTGACGTAGAGCCCATATGTATCATTTTCCTGAACGACGAATCCACAAATTGCTTCTCGCCATCGAGTGCTGTTTCTGGCGCAGAAAGCCCCGTGTTTGTCGACCTGCCAGTTATAGGTCTCGGCTGATCCATCAACACCAAGTGCCCGCACTCCTCCTAATTTGGAGAAGAAGGCTTTGAACTCGGCAGGTGCGCTGGATTTAGGATCCATCATCTCTTCTTTGATGGTCATGGTGCGATCTGCAAAAAAGGTACTGGCCTCCTCGGCGGTAAGTACAGTTTTTTTAGCCATGGTCAGAGGACAGAACATGATCAGCAGCAGCAACGTACCAACAACACAGACGATTGTTTTCATCTCGTTTCTCCTAGGCTTGTTTATGATAATATGAATGAATTCATTTTCTCAACTAACAGACCGATGCATCTCACTTACTAAGCATACCATAATATCCTGTGATCTAAAGGAAAAAGTGGCAATTAAACCACGATTCAGGACACCTCTCTGATGACATGATTTCGTCTCGCTGAGTGTGAGATAGATCAGTCTGTCAACTGGTGAGCTGTCGATACATGTCTATCATCCTCATTGGCAATTTATCAATTTCATCTATGAAAATATAGTTGCCCCGGCCGAACATCTGCGGCAGATAATCGTGAGCTTCACGGTCAACGGTGATACAGAATGTGTGGATACCAATACCCCGGGCTTCCATCAGGGCTTTTCTGGTATCTTCGATGGCGTAATCGCCCTTGTAATCGTCGTAATCTTCGGGTTTGCCGTCGGTGATGGTCACCAGCAGCCTGGTGCGGGCTTCGTAATGCTTGAGTTTATCTGAGGCGTAACGCAGAGCCGGTCCCATCCTGGTGTATTCGCGCGGCATAATCGAGTTTATGCGCTGATGGATTTCCCTGTTGTAAGGCTCTTCAATATCTTTGATCCTGTAGATATCACAGCGGGACCTGCGCATGCCTGAAAACCCGAGAATACCGTATGGGTCACCGGCCACATCCATGACCTCACAGAGCAGCACCAGAGCCTCTTTTATCACTGTCCCCACCCATCCCTCGGTGGAATTTGACATATCTACAAGGAAGATGGTAGCTATATCCCGTTCGTTTCTCTGCAGCCTTACAAACAGTTTGCTCGATGGACTAATACCTGCCCGCTGGTCTCCTCTGGCTTCGACAATGGCATCGAGGTCGATATCGTCTCCTTCTCGCTGCCTTCTTACAAAATGTTCGTTGGTCTTCATGAACTCAAACTGGCGTCGTAACTTGAGCAAAAGCCCTCTATGTTTATCAAGGGCCGTGTCAACAAACGTGGAGTGCAGAAGCGACATTTCTCTCTCCTGGATCTGGCACCAATTCTTCCGATAGCCGTTTCGCCGGTAATCCCATTCATCCAGAAGAATACCTTCCTGCCCCCCAAGTCCCTCTCCCTTGACATCTGCAGATGATTCCTGTCGGCTGAACCCAGCCCCAGAAACTCCCGACGCAGCAGAAAAATAGCTGGGCGGGATATGACCCTGATCCTCCTTGATCAGGTTGATTATGTTCACCAGTTCCTCCGGTACGTCGACTTCTGGGTTGTCCAAAATCTGCTGTAATTGTGACGGCGATGAGTCAGCCTTGGTCTCAGTAATCACGGCAACTGTCTGATCTGCGTCATTATCCGCCCCTGGGGAGGTTGGCTGAGGAAGTGAAGCTAAGTTCTTATCTCTAAGCGCCTGGAGGTGCAGGATAAATGTCTTCTTCATTTCCAGGCGTTTACTTTCTATTTCAACAGACGCCTTGGTAAAATCATGTCTGCCGAGCAGTTCAAGAAGCGGCGGCCGCTGATACGATTCTTCAGTACCTGCGAGGAGCCCATAAAGCTCCTTTAGTATTTCAACCAAACCCCTGGTCGAAGTGGACAAAAGATCTGGTAAATCGAGTTGCTGAGTAATCCAGGGTGGAAATTCCTGGTCAAAGAGGATGCTGTTTCCCAGTTCGGTAAGTTTCGAACCCGTGAGGTCATGGACCGGTCGGTGAAGAGCTCCTTCCAGGTCAACCTTCAGTTTGATGAATTCATTCGCCAACCCTGGCAGATCAGCTCTCAACCAGCGCATCACCCTGCCCGTCTCGAGCAGAAAAAAGATATCAGCGGCCAATTCAGAATGGTAGAACCCGGACAGGAAATCAGCTATCGAGCTCGGTGGAATCGAAACTTCACTTCCAAGATCTGTTGCCTGATTCTCACTTGACTCTGTTTCGAGACGGATTTTGAAAGTACCGAGCAGATAAAACCCCCAGTGCAAGGTCAACAGGAATTTATAGAGCAATTGGTTTTTCTGGTAGCTGTCCAACAGAGAAATCGATGGTGGTACAAAAAAAGTTGAGGTATTTGTGTGCGGAGACGCATCCAGGCTGATCTCCAAGTCTTCTCCGGAGACTCCCCTCAGGTAGAAAAGCATTCGTTTTCGCACATCCTCGAAACGGACCAAATTTCTTTTTCTCAGTGGAGTGAGAAATAGTTGACCGGCATCTACGATTACTCCTCTGGCGCTGGACAGTCCCTTCTGCTCGTAGCGGCGGAGTATGGCCCGCACCCATTTGGGAATGAGATCGCTCGGAATAGTTTCGATTACCTGGCTGCCATCTTCGAGAAATGATAGACAAAGGCTGTTGCTTACCGGCCAGATCACGGGTATCTGCGAGAAGAGCAACTCTCTTGCGGAGGCGGGCAATTCAGCAATTTTTTCGACGATACCATCAACTTCCCACTCGTTAGGATGAGAAGGAGAAACAAGCTCATAGAATTTAGATTTTAGTGCCTCTTTGTCCATCGCCGAAATCTATATTTATCTAAATTTGTTCGATAATCTAGTTCAGGGAAACCTACGGGCGGACTAGAACACCGCATCAACCATTTCAACCAGTGATCCGAGTAGATCGGGATCATCGGTCAAACTCTCGACCACCCCGACCATACAGGCAATACGAGCACCAATACCCGAAGATATCAGCAAGCCTGCATTTATCAGCAGTCGTGTTGAAGCGCCCTCAGGCAAACCTGATTCCCTCAACCCTCTGCTCATGGTGCCCAACCGAACGAGTCGTCTGGCCAGGTCCATATCGATCCCCGCTTCTTCTGCCACGATCCTGGTTTCCAGATCTTCCTCGGGGTAGACAAAAGAAAGCGATACAAAGCGCTGGCGGGTTGATGTTTTTAGATCCTTAAGAACGGATTGATAGCCTGGATTATAAGAGACTCCGAGCATAAACTGTTCAGGGGCAACGAGCAACTGACCCAGCTTGTCGATGGGCAATTCCCGGCGATCATCTGCAAGTGGATGTATCACCACGGTGGTATCTTTCCTGGCCTCTACGATCTCATCAAGATAACATATCCCTCCGGTTCGTACCGCACGGGTCAGAGGACCGTCAACCCAGATCGTCTCATCCCCTTTGACCAAATATCTGCCGACCAGATCAGAGGTTGATAGATCATCATGACAGGAGACATTGATCAGCGGACGACTCAACTTCCAGGCCAGGAATTGCATGAAACGAGTCTTGCCGCAACCGGTTGGACCCTTCAAAAGCAATGGAAGTTTTCGTTCGTAGCTTGCAATTGCTATGTCTATTTCATCACCGACCGGCAAATAAAAGGGTTGTTCGGTAATGAGGTGTTCCTCCAGTGAGGATTGAATGAAAGTCATGTGTTGTCCTTTATCAGTATAATTAAGGTCTTGATTAACCATAAGAGCACCCTACCCGGGACGCAAGATTCATGTAAGGAAGAAGGTTGTCTACTAATCACTGATTTCATTTGTATTGTTCTAAGCCCTAATAACGATAGCATCTACTATTGTTATTCTACTTTTTGTTACCCATTGCTCTCGAAATTCACATGCCTAATTTGTGACGCATGGAGATGGCATTCACCATCAAACAACTGAACCATAGATAAAAGAGGTAAGAAAATGAAAAGCGGATATGAATCCCTCGTATGGATTAACGATAAACAAGGAAAAGAATACGTTTGTTCGATCGAAAAAACAGAAAATCAATCGTTTGAAGATCTCAATGAAGATGAACGAGCATTGTGCACCGATGTAAATCAGATTGTCGGGACCGAGCGTTGGTAAACTCACCGAGGAGTAATCGAAATGAAAACATTATTAATCTCAGGAACTATTCTAATGTTTGCTATGTCTTCACCTGTTCTTGCCGCTAATCAGTGGTACGTTGGAGGCTCTTTGAGCTATCTCAATCAGTCTGATAGCAGCAATAGTGGTACGACAGGAGATTTTACCACCGGCAACGGTTCTCCGGCTGTGCCTAATGGAACTTCAATTTCCTCCGGCACTCCTTACGGCTGGGATACTGATTTCAGTAGTGGCTGGGCCCTGTCGGGCGAAGGTGGATATATGCATGACAGCGGTTTTCGTGCTGCTCTGGAATTGGCATTCTCCGATGCCGATGTCGACACTCATAAAAACGTAAATGTGGCGGGTACTGTCATAGACGGGGTGGATGCAGCGGTTTTAACAGGATCATCTGAGCAACTGGGTGCAACTGTGGGTCAGGTTGTTGCTGACGGAAAAGGAGACATCAGCTCCACTGGCCTGTTTCTTAATGCCTATTATGATTTTAAC
>JBPCUV010000356.1:0-3775 GCA_051010975.1 Desulfocapsaceae bacterium | reverse complement strand
CCCTGCCGCCGGTATAAGAGGCGGTAAACAGAGGGTCGGCGGCGACGTTGAGACCGACATGCTTCATGGTGGCCAGAGCCCGGCCACCGGCAAAAGATGCTCCGATTGCCACTTCAAGCCCCACCTTCTCGTTGGGCGCCCATTCGGTGTAAACCGTGTCATAAGCGGTGAGATATTCCATTATCTCCGTGGACGGTGTTCCAGGATAACCGGAGGCGACCGCCACTCCCGCTTCATAGGCGCCAAGCGCAATGGCCTCGTTGCCGGACATCCAGGTCGAATTGTCTTGTGATTGTGCTGTCATCAGTTTCCTGTGATTCTCTGAAAGTTAATGGTTGATTGGTGCAAAGGCCATCCCGGCCATTATTTTAGGCAATCTGTGAAACTACTCCGAAAGCATCGGTCCAGGCAAGGATTTTTTCCGATCAAAAAACGGATCAAGCTCAATCCATCAGGCCGAATCGACGCCACACTTTGCTTTTAATACTTGGCAATTCAAGATTATTATGAAGTCATATATAAAGGGATTGTCTCAACCATTACATGGATTATAGTGAAAGCGTAGGAAGATAAAGCAGCTCGTCATCGCAACCCCCAACCAACCGGAGGAGCTCTATGTACGTCGGCAGGATCATGCATACCAACCTGATTACCGTATCCCCCATGGCGACCCTGGTGGAGGCCAAAGAACTCATCGAAAAATGGGCCATCGACCATCTTCTGGTGGTCGACAACAAGGGCAAGCTGGTGGGCATCCTTTCCGACAGGGATCTGAAACAGTACTGGGCATCACCAGCTAATACGCTGAGCACCCATGAACTGGGCTATCTGCTGGAAAAAATTGTGGTCGAGATGATCATGGTCAAAACGGTGGTCACCATAACTACCGAAACCACCATCGAACGAGCCGCTTTCATCATGCAGAACAACAACATCAATTCCCTGCCGGTAATGGAAGACGAGGATCTGGTCGGCATCATCACCAGCACCGACGTAATGGGGGTACTGCTCGAAGCCATCGGTATAAACGAGGAATCAGTTCGTATCTCCGTGCTGGTCAGAGACAGGATAGGAGCTATCGCTGATGTCAGCGCGATCCTGCGTGACCAGGCAATCAATATCCAGAGTATGATCACGCTGCCGATTCGTGACTATCCAGACATCAACCAATTGGTGCTCAGACTCTCCGGAGATGATGGTCCCCGAGCCGTGGCTTTGCTCAATAAAAATCACTTCAAGGTTCTAACCCGCTACGTCAAGGATCTTAGCCCCTATCTTCCAGATCTCGGAGCCTGACAGCAAAAATTTCCGGACATCACCCCGGTCAGCTTGATCAGGCGCTAAGTTTCTGCAGCACACCCTCATCAAAATCGGAGAGAGTCTCAAGAATGATGTCGGCACCGCTGAAATCATGATCAGCTGACATGGCATGGGGTACAGCGACGGCCACGAGTCCGGCACTCTTGGCCGCCGCTACGCCGGACTGTGAGTCCTCGAAGGCGATACAGGTGGAAGCAGGCACCCCCAGAAGTCCAACAACCATCTGATATATTTCTGGATTCGGCTTCTTCCTGGCTACCATGTCGCCACCAACCACTTGATCAAAGCGATCCCCCAAACCGTGATGGCCGAGTATGGCAAACAATTCACTGAGAGGCGATGATGAGGCAATGGCCAGAGGGTAGCGGTCCCGCCAGCGGTCGAGAGTCTGCCTGACGCCGGGAAGCAGACTGATCTCCGGCACCAGCTCAAGGTAGGCCCGGCACTTGCCGGAAACCAGCCGAGTCGGGTCAAGCTCCGCTTCGGCCGCATCGCTGAACTCCTGAGCCATGTGCTCGTCACTCACGCCAACGTACTTCTTGAAATCTTCATAGTCGGGAATCTGTATCCCATGGATCGCAAGAGTCTCCTTCCAGGCCTGCCAGTGAATTCGTTCAGAATCGACCAGGGTGCCATCCATATCAAAAATCAATGCGTTGATCGTCGTCATCTCAATCCTTTCTTAATCGAGCAAAAAAACAGCTCAGCACCATAATTGACAAATCATCCTTATCCGCGTATCAAATATCAGTAACATGGCAGCGGGGTTTGACAACAAATTATTTCACAGTTAGAAAACTGATCTTTTCAGCCGCCGAGGTTGACATCACTTCATCTCAGTAATTATGATTGCCAATCATCATCAACCAATTTGCCTACGAGGAATGTATGTGGAAATCTATCAGCGCCGCAGCGCCTGACGCCATTTTCGGACTTACCGAAGCCTTCAAGCAGGACAGCAACCCCAACAAGGTTAATCTTGGTGCCGGTGTCTACAAAGACAACCATGGTATCACACCGATTCCCGACAGCGTCAAGGAAGCGGAGCGGCTCCTTCTGGATGAGGAGCAAACCAAGAGCTATCTTCCCATCTCTGGTGATCCGGACTATACCACCTGCGTACAGCGACTGTTATTTGGAGAGGGCAGTGAAGTCATCAATTCCGGCCGGGCCGTGACTGCTCATTGCCCCGGAGGAACTGGTGCGCTGCGCATTGGCGGCGAGCTCATCCAGAAATTCACCCCGGATGCCAGTATGTGGATCAGCAACCCCACCTGGGCGAACCACAACGGCATTTTCGGAGCCGCCGGATTCAATCTGAACAGTTACCCCTATTACAACAGCGACACCAAGGGCCTCAACTACGACGAACTGATGGCTACCCTGCAAAAGGTACCGGCCGGTGACGTGGTGCTTCTGCACGGCTGCTGTCACAACCCCACCGGTGTTGATCTGAACGAGGAGCAGTGGTCAGAGGTTGCAGCCCTGGCTTCTAAACAAGGATGGATCGGTTTTCTTGATTTTGCCTATCAAGGGTTCGGTGACAGCGTCGATGCGGATCGGTGCAGCGTCGATGCCTTTGCTGCAACAGGTGCAGACTTCTTTGTGGCCAGCTCTTTCTCCAAAAACTTTGGTCTTTACAACGAGCGCACCGGAGCTATAACAGTTGTCAGCCCGAATGGACAGGAAGCAGCTGTGGCCAAGAGCCATCTGGATCTCACCGTGCGGGTCTGCTACTCAAACCCTCCGGCCCATGGCGGGCTGATCGTCAAGACCGTACTCTCCAACCCTGATCTTGAACAGAGCTGGCGCCGGGAACTTGAGCAGATGTGCAAGAGAATCGTCTCCATGCGTTCGGCACTGGTAGATGGACTTGCCAGCCGCGGCGTAGACGGGGATTTTTCTTACATCAAACAGCAACGGGGTATGTTTTCCTTCAGTGGTCTGTCAGATGAAACGGTTGGTTGGCTAAAAGCAAACAGAGGGATTTATGTGGTCGGCGGTGGCCGCATCAATGTCGCCGGTTTGACGACCGCCAATATCGATTACGTCTGCGACTCGATTGCAGAGAGTCTGAAAAGCTGAGATCGAACACCTGTACAAAAAAGGCCGGCACCCTCTCGCAGGGTGCCGGCCTCAATTATTTTGGACCCAGTCGTTTAATCAGTGGCCTCTATTTGTCTCTGGCTCCAAACACCAGTTTGCCTCCCATATGACCGGCCAGCCCTGCTCCCGCCACACAGACCAGGCAGATGAGCAGATATGTCCAGCGTCCCGGTGACGAAGCCACTCCCGGTTCGATTAAACGCCAGATAACCATGGCCGCCACCGTGGCACAGACAACGATAGTGGCGCCAATCTTGACACCGAATATTTTGGTTTTGGCACCTTTGTAACGCTCCTGCCAGGCAATATAACCGGTGGCGATCACAAACGGCATGTTTATCAACACGAA
>JBPCUV010000355.1:0-7753 GCA_051010975.1 Desulfocapsaceae bacterium | reverse complement strand
AACGGCTGTCTCGGTCTAGGATCCTGTATGCGGGCATGTAAGTTTTCAGCCATCACCTTGAGTCCCGAGACCGGGCTGCCGGTTTTCGACCCGGAACGTTGTGTTGGCTGTGGCAGCTGTGTTGAGGCATGCCCGAAAGGCATCGTTAAACTCGTCGGGGAAAAAACGAAAATCCTTCATTGGAACCAATACACCCAGTGTCTGTCGCCCTGTCGCCAAAGATGCCCCGCCCAGATCGATATTCCGAGATATCTTGGTCACGCACGGCGTGGTGAGTTTGAAGCAGCACTAAAAACCATTAAAGACAAAAATCCGCTGGCGATCGCGACAGGACGCGTCTGCCCAGAACTTTGTGCAGCTGAGTGTCGGCGCACCATCAGTGATGATCCTCTCGCCATTAACTCCATCAAACGCTTTCTGTCGGACTGGGAACGTGACTCAGGAAACCGGATTGAAACTCAGGTTGCAGCCGACACCGGCAAAAAGATTGCTGTTGTCGGCGGCGGACCTTCCGGGCTTACTGCTGCCTATTACCTGCGGCGTCTCGGTCACCAGGTTGACATCTTTGAACAGATGGAGAAACTGGGCGGTATGCCCCTTTACGGTATTCCTGATTATCGACTCTCCGAAGAACAGTACGAATGGGATATTAACGGGGTTCTCGAACTTGGAGTGACGCCCCATACAGGTGTTACGCTTGGGAAAGACTTCACGATCCGTTCCCTCAAGGCTATGGGTTTTGATGCCGTGTACCTCGCACTTGGCTGCTGGTCGGGGAGGATGTTACCTTTTGAAGGCAAAGAACTAGAGGGGATTCACAGTGGTATCGATTACCTGCGTCGCTTCCACACCGACGAAGAGATTATCAAGGGTAAACACTATGTTATCATTGGTGCAGGAAACGTGGCCATGGACTGCGCCCGTTCCGCATTGCGCACCGGGGCCCAAACCGTCAACCTGCTATTCAGATTCTCACGTGACCTGATGGAAGCCAATGCCCATGAAATCATCGATGCCGAAAATGAAGGCGTGGAAATGCAATGTCTCGTTTCACCGATGAAGTTCCTAGGTGAGAACGGCAAACTGACAGGCATCCAGGTGCAGGATGTCACTTTAAAACATAACCCTGGCGGAATGCCGGATTGTATCCCGGTTGAAGATACGGTACGGGTGATCCCATGTGATATCATCATTCAGGCCGTTGGCCAGGGAGCTGATCTCGACGCTATCGTAGAAGCAGATGGACTCGAGAAGACCAGGTTCAGTACAATCGATGCCGATGAAGAGACCCTCGAAACCAATATTCCCGGCGTCTTTGCTGGTGGAGACTGTTTTTCCGGACCACGTCTTATGATTGAGGCGATCGCTGCCGGTCGGTATGCCGCCCGGTCTATCCATTATTATGCAACGACCGGTGAAATACCTCCCATTGAGGATCGTCAGCGTGACATGATGACCCCTTCCCTGGTAGACTCTTTAGAACGTGTCTCCCCCGTCTCAAAGCTCGCAACGAAGCCTGTCATCCCGGTAGAAGAGCGCATGGGGACCTTCATGGAAGTAGAAGGGACGATCAGCGAAGACCAATGCTGCACTGAAGCCGGGCGTTGTCTGAACTGCGGCATTTACTGTTATGACCAGGATGATCTACCTGAGGGAGACGTACACGTTTCCATGTCCTGCCCGAATGAACCACACATCATTGAAAAAAAGGAAGAGACAATCGCTGCCTGATTTACTCCAAGTCAAACCGAGTATTTTATCAGGAGTTATCTAACAAAATGCTACCAGAGATGACTTCAAGGGTGAAGTATCTCAGCTGTTTATTCGTTCTAGTCAGTGATCATTGAATTTAGAGAGCCAGTTTTAATTTCTGCCTGTTCAATGATTTCTGCTCTGGGTCACGGTTTAGGCTATAAGAAGCCTTTTCTTCTTTGGAATAACCTCTAGGCATTTAGGCCTAGAGAATCAAGTAATTCCTCTTTTAGTATGATGCCGGGTGTTCGAGTGGTATCATCTGTGCCATAGCATCCCCCTGGCGGTAATCCACTACTTCCACTTCGTAAGCGTCACCTTTATCGAAGCGGAAACAGACCCTCCATTGGTCGTTAATTCTTATTGAATGTTGTCCTTTTCTGTCTTTGGACAGTTTCTCCAGTTGGTTATTCGGTGGAATTTTCAGATCGCTGAGCACCGAAGCTGCATTTACCATGATCAATTTCCTTCGCGCTGCTTTCTGAATGTCTGTAGGCAGCTTCTTTGAGAACTCTCTGTTCCACACTTTTTCCGTTTGTTTGTCCGCAAAGGTTTTGATCATGCTGATATACTATCAATCGATGAAAGTGCTGTCAAGGGGTGAAAGTATGCGGTGTGTAATTGATCGCAGATCAAGCTTTATTGAGCTGTCGCAGGAGGAGTCAGATTCGCTGTAAAATTGCTGTGAAATACGAAAAAAGGGCTTCCGGCCAAAACCGGAAACCCTTTAATTTACTGGTCGGGGCGGCAGGATTCGAACCTGCGACCTCCTGCTCCCAAGCTAGTCAAAGGGCGTTTCTGCCCGACACTCCTTAAGACCGTTTGAACTCAAAAATGAAGCACTAATACAGTTACTTACATCTGTTTTGTTAGTATGATATCGCCTAATCAGTGTCACCTAATATCACCCGATATTACGCACAAGTGTGACTAATCGAATAGGAGGTATTTGCAGTGCAGAGATTTACGGACAGATTCATTAACAGCATTAAACCACCAGGTCGAGGACAGAAAAACTACATCGATCCCGATACAATCGGGGTCGGCTTCATTCCACCAGAGAAGATCATACCAAGAGTGTGAAAAAAAGGAATGACCATACTGCGAGAAGCAACGCAGTTACCACATTGGGTGACTCATGACATAAGACGTACTTCACGCACTTTACTAGCAGAGATAGGTGTGGAAACCATGATTGCCGAGTTGGTGCTTAATCACTCATTGAAAGGGCTCGTATCCTGGAAAGTCTGACAAGTACAACCTTGAGGCATGAAACAGATGGGACGAAGCCAGATATTAAACAAGGCACGTAAACTGATAGCTCAGAAACAGGCTGAGAGGGCAGATAAAGTTTGGCTCAATGTCTTCGGAGAAAACCCACCCCCTGAAAACTATAAAGGGCGGGTTCTGAACATCACTCTACGTGAAGATGCGCGTGAGAAACCTTAACCTGAATATTTTTCAGAGGAACATAGATAATCAGGAAGAATCCTAACCATTACAACTATAACTTTAGCTTATTCTATAGTCGCCAAAAAATAATGCCCAGAAGGTCGAAAAACCCTAAACTTATTCTCATCGATTTTGAAAAAGGTGTTGCATTCTTTTCCTCCCCCTCTGAACCTTTCCCAACTTATACATAGCCTATCATCTTCGGTCTCCCAAGTGCCATCATCAATACCACCAGAGTGAGAAATCTTTGCCGTTTTATCTGGGGACATCTCCACATTACCTTGGTCCATACTTTGCAAGGTCCAACGCATAGTTACGGATTTTGAAAATAATACATCTAACTCCTGATTGGTAAGAGGTTTGTATCCATCATTCAACATCTTTTGCTTTGCAGTCACACAACCTGTAAAGAGTACGAGAAAAGATGAAATTAAAAAGAATTTAGCAACCACTGTATGCTTTCGAGAAAGTTTTTTCATTTTACCTCTCCTAAGCAGCAATCATCTGATAACAATCGGCATCTCTGATAACACAGTGTTTGCTGCTATCAGCAGCCGTTTTGTTTTGGTCCATAAGGATATTTGCTTCAATGCCACAAGAGTTCCCATCTCATCATTGTTCATAATATGGTACAAACAACAAAGCCCGCAGAAATTCATTCTGCGGGCTAATAACTGTCCTAATCTAGGTGTAACAGCCTACATCGCCTTACTATAAGCACCTAGAATCGTTTTCCACTCTGAAGGATTATACGCAACATTTACTCTGTCACTAAAAACTACCTTATCGTCCTTCACAGTGGCGTAGGAATCTAATAATTTACCAAGCTCTGAAGTAACTTTATCTGGCATCAGTGTCAAACCATAAGCAGTTAAAATGGCGTTATAATCACTCGATAAGTATGCCATTGAACTATCACTAAATGTAACGTTATCTCCCTCAACTTTTGCAAATGAACTAGGCACACCTTGGGCTGCCTCGGTAGAAAACTTTAGACCGTATGCTTCGAGTACTTCGTTAAACATTATAGCAGTATAGGCCGTGTTTTCACCTTCATACGGAATAGTAGCCCCCTCTGGTGGCTCGATAGCCATTGCCGGGAAACTTAGAACGAACGTTAGAAAAAGAACAGCCAATATCTTTTTTACCATGATAATGCCCTCCAGTTTTTCCTATTAAATTAGGGAATTGCTTCAGGATAGAACTACAAGCCATCCTACTTGTTGGTTTCTGATAAATGCTTGTAGTGGTACATACGAAGCTATAGCTGAAAAATTAATAGTCAAGATATGGGCGTTTCTTCATTGACTATAATGGTAACGAGAAATCACAAACCATTAAATTTTATGCAATGGCTTCGACAGATTGATTTTAGACGTCATGATTACCCTGCCAGGCTTGCTTGTGTCAAACGTTAGGTGGAAGTGAATATGAACTATAAGAATTATAGGTTAGCCCTGGTTATCTTTAAATATTCAATCAACATGATTTGAAGATTTTTCCTGTATCTCTTCAGAAATACCTGACCCTCGGAAAACTCTGCTCACCGGACAAGCAAAAAATTTACCTTCACAGGAAAAATCTTCAATCGCCTCCACCATATAAATAGTAAAGCTTTCATCTGCACATCTTTAATTTTTACAGAGAGATCGGTTTGCTTGGATCGGACCGAAGCCAAACAGGAAGAATTAAACCGACGATCTTAAAGTGGGATTATCCCGTCACAATTCTCAACGAGTATCTGGATTACCAGTGAAAATTGATCCCAGCCAATGGTCCTTGCTGTAAAGCGTCATAGGCATAGCGATCTGGGCCTGAGCCGCTGCTATAATCATAGTCGAGCCAGCGATAACCGAAGAAGACGGAGCCCCATTTTCTAAACTGGTAGTCAACTATGAACGAGACGTTCCAGACGAAATCAGAACCACCTGCGCCAATGTCACCACGGCTTACCAAGCTCCACTTTTCATTGAAGTGAGTCCACAACCTCACACCACCAAATGCATCCCACCAGTTTTCACTGACGTCCACAAGGACGGGGCCCCCTTTAATCTGGTTTTTCAGGTCTTGAGATGTCCAGCGAGCACCGATGATCGGTTCAACATCGGTATTACCCCAAGTGGCCACCCGATAACCAGCGCCAAGCTCTGCTAACTGATTGGTAAAATCGATGTCGAGCTCAGCGCCGCTGGGCACGCTGGTTGAGGGGTCAAGATCGGTGTACTGATACTCGGCAAACAGGGCCAGATCATTCTTGTGAGCTTCAAAGTGAACCGTGAACACAGCACTGAGGTTTTCGAAAATATCGTCGGTGAATGAAAGATCAAGGGGTGCTTCAACCGGTCCGATCTGGGAAGTACCATCGATGTTCATACCCCAGAGAAATAGAGGCGCCAGCGAGAATTGCCACTCATCTGAGTTTCGGTTAGGTGCTGCTGACAATGTTGCAGGTATACTGAATATAAAAAGAAGAGATACAACTGTCCTGAAGATACGATTCATATCCTTATCCTCCGTTTCATGGCGTTCTCTTTGATTCGACCGGCCCCCATAAAAGTGGGCATCAAAGAACCGTCGGTATAATTTAATACCTATTTCTTCAGATTGTAGTCCTCGCTGAACTGTTTGATCATCTCTGCTTGCACATCTTCAACTTTTGTTAAACAGATGGCTCTCCCTAATTCTTCCACATCAATACCAGCGCAGACCAATCTTGATTCTGCGAGATATCGTCCATATCGTGATAGTTCATTAATGTAGTTAGCAATCATCATCCCAAAATGAGTATGGAGGTATTTATATATTAAGGGCAATATCATTTATTTAAGATGATATCAAAGGCTATCTTTAATTTAGGCCATCAGCGAGGTAGGCATCAATGAACAATTTACGTGTATCAGTAGTAGTCCTTTCATCATTGGTTTTATTTTTAACAATCGGTCACCTGCAAGAGGCTTTTAAAGGTCAACCACTTGGTAACATTTCATTAGTAAAGACTGCTAAGGCAGGTAAGACAAACGAAGAGTCACCTTCGGCGATTGCCGAGGCCCATTCGCCGGTGGGGACAGTACCGAACCGAGATATTTATTTCCCAGGAACAGAACCTTTAGGCCCCAATGAAATGCGCATTACAGCATTAGGTACAGGCCAGCCCAGCGTTCGACCAAAGCAGGCTGCTGCATGTTTCCTCGTCGAACTTGGAAATGGGGATAAGTTTTTGTTCGATATTGGCTCCGGATCGCACGAAAGGATAGCGGCCCAAAAGATTCCGTATGATTACATAGACAAGGTATTCATAAGCCATTTACATGTTGACCATTTCGGCGATCTAGCAAGTTTTTGGCTTGGTGGAACGGTAATGAACAGGTTAACCCCACTTAGGGTGTGGGGGCCGAGTGGTGCAGAGGAGAAATATGGGACAAAATACAGCCTTGAGCGATTGCAGGAAGCGTATATTTGGGATGTTGCAACTCGTGCCGGATTTGTAGATTTTAGAGGTGGTGAGTTAGTAGTAAACGAGTTTGACCATTCAGTCGTAAACAATGTCGTTTACGAAGAAAATGGAGTTGTTATAAAATCAATTCCCGCTATTCACGCAATAGATGGATCAGTTAGCTATATCCTTGAGTGGAACGGTTTTACATTTGTCTACGGTGGTGATACGGCACCCAATAAATGGTTTCGTGAACATGCTGCGGGTGCCGATTTTGTCATACACGAATGTTTTCTTCCACCGACGCTAATGGTTGAAAAACAAGGATTTACTCCTCTTGAAGCACTAACTGTAAGTACGATCGCACATACCTCTCCTGAACAATTCGGAAAAGTAATGTCTGAAGTAAAACCAAGACAGGCCGTCGGTTATCACTTTTATAATGACTTCGATACCCAGCCTGAAGTGTATCAAAGAGTTCGTAAAACTTACGGCGGACCGCTTTCCCTTGCTATGGACTATATGGTTTGGAACGTGACGAAAGACGATATAAAAGTACGAATGGCGGCTAAGGATGAAGAAGTTTGGCCGTCACCTGCACTTAAGGAAAAGCAAGCTCCTGATACATCCAAAATGGTCCCGATGTCCGACTGGAACAAATCTGGTTGGGATGAATGGCCTGAAGTTTTGGGCCCTATCTGGGAAGAAGTAAATGAGATTTATGGGACTGATTTTAAACCGGAACTCTAAAGTGAAACGGGAGCCAAAACGGAAGGTTTCCATCGGCAGTCCGAAAATTTAGGCTGATACTAAATTCGAAGATTATTCCTGACTCCACGTAACAAAATGTCGCTCGTATAAATGGTATACTAAAGTCATTAACGTTCTGTTTTTTCTACAAAAGAGAAAGGAGACGAAAATGACCGAAGAATTCGCTGTATCAAAAACATCCGTTTTTGATCCAAAATCACCCCCAGAACTTCATTTCAGGACCGAAAATACAGCTTTTGGCCACAATCGTGCCGGTTATAAGCGATACATAACCCACCGCTGGTGTGCTCGTTTGGCTGCAAGTGACCTGCCGGGGACCGACTTGGCTGTTGAATACCTTTACGG
>JBPCUV010000354.1:0-3114 GCA_051010975.1 Desulfocapsaceae bacterium | reverse complement strand
GAGGAGTTATACCGTTGGTCTTTGAGTTGATCTTATCCGGATAGAAATTATCGAAATCCTTGAACACCTTGTCTTTTAGCAACTGGGTGTGCAAGGCCGCCACACCGTTGACCGAATGTGAGCCGACGATGGCCAGATAGGCCATCCGAACCTTTTTGGGATATCCCTCTTCGATAATCGACATCCTGCTGAGCTTGTCCAGATCGCCCGCGTAGTGCTGCGAAACCTGATCCAGAAAGCGCTGATTGATCTCGTAGATGATCTGCAGATGCCGCGGCAGCACCTTGCCAATCATCTCTACCGACCAGCGCTCCAGAGCTTCCGGCATCAGGGTGTGGTTGGTGTAGGCGAAAGTTCGGGTGCAGATATCCCAGGCTTTCTCCCAGTTCAGACCCTCGAGATCGAGCAAAAGGCGCATCAATTCGGGAATGGCGATCGCCGGATGGGTATCGTTGAGCTGCACCGCCACTCGGTCAGGAAACTTATCGAAGGTATCGTTGTTCTTTTTATAGCGGCGCATGATATCCTGGAAGGTCGCCGCCACAAAAAAGTATTGCTGCCGCAGGCGCAGCTCCTGGCCCGCGTAGTTGTGATCAGGTGGATAAAGGACCTTGGAGATAGTCTCTGAGCTGACCTTCTGCTGAACCGCTCCGATATAGTCCCCTTCCCCAAAATGGGTCAGATCGAGCTCACTCGATGCCCGGGCCGTCCAGAGACGCATGTTGATCACATGATCGTTCATATAGCCTGGTACCATGATATCGCAGGGCATGGCCATCACATCCTGGGTATCTATCCATTTTGATCGGTAACACCCTTTGTCGTCTTGATAGGTGCTCACTTTCCCATAGAACTGTATGTTGAACACCGGCAGGCGGCGCTCAAATTCCCACGGCGTGCCATACCGCAACCAGTTGTCAGGTCGTTCAACCTGATAACCATTTATTAGCTGCTGGTTGAAAAGCCCGTACTCATAACGAATACCGTATCCGTAAGCGGGAATCTTCAGGGTGGCAATGGAATCCATAAAACAGGCGGCAAGCCTACCCAAGCCTCCGTTGCCCAGTGCCGCGTCTTCTTCCTGTTCACGGATCTCCTCCATTGAGAAGCCCAATTCAGCAACGGCTTGTGTGACCTCATCATAGAGGCCCAGGTTGATGATCGAATTGCCCAGCGAACGGCCGATGAGAAACTCCAGCGACAGGTAATACACCCGTTTCTTCTTCTTGGCATAGAAGGTCTTCTGGGTCTTTATCCATTTTTCCACCATGATATCGCGCAGGGTAAAAGCCAGAGCCTTGTAGATATCGGAGGCGCCGGATCGCTCCGGATCCCTGCCTTGAAAACTCAACAGGTGATGAATAATACTGTCCCGGATCGATCCTGCGGTTTCGGGAAAAAAGGTTTGAGAATCTTTAGTGTCCAACGCTTCAGATAATATGTCAGGGGTTGGTCTGCTCATCTGCATTCCTCCCGGAGGATATGTTTTTAATATTATTAAACCCGTGCGTTATGCTCAGAACGGCCAGTCAGAATAACAAGAGGCCTTACCTCACATTCCTGCTCGTAAATTCAGCTGGCCTTCGGTTCATTTCCTGTGATGTGAGTCAGCAGCTGTGTAGTAAGGAAATCAAGGCCTCAAACAGACTCAACCCCTGGTGGTTGTTGATCGATTAATCACAAGGAAATTATATCACAATGTCGTATACACATTCCTCTTTTCATGTCTATTATAAGGAAATGTCATCCGATTCCCGAATTGACAGATACTAATTTTCAATCCCACAACGTACTTCAGAGTGTAAACATGGAAAAAAATCAGGCAACCGTTTCAAAGCAAACATTATATCTCAGCATACTGATCGTATTTATTGCCGGCTTTATCTGTGGTGTTGTGTTCACCGTAATGAAATCGGACGGCTCGGCACCAGTAGCAAACAACCCCAATCAACAGTCTGCAGAGTCTCAACAGGAAGCTCAGGCGATTCTTAATCTCGAAGCCGAGGTAACCTCCAATCCTGACAACTACAATGCCTGGACTCAACTCGGACATCTCTATTTCGACAGCAATCAGGTGAGCAAGGCCATCGGTGCTTACACCAAATCCCTGGAACTGCACTCGGGTAATGCCAATCTCTGGACTGACCTGGGGGTTATGTACCGGAGATCTGGAGACCCTGAAAAGGCCATAGAGGCGTTCGACAAAGCCATTTCCATGGACAATAGTCACGCTCCTTCAAAATTTAATAAAGGGATCGTACTCCATTTCGATATTGGCAATACCGAAGAAGCGATCAAATCCTGGCAGTCGGTGCTGGCGATTAATCCCGACTACAAAACGGCAAACGGCATGCCGTTGCAAGAGCTCATTGACCAGGTGAAAGCAGAGGCCGGCAGCAAAAATTAATCAAATAACCCCAAAGGAGAGTACGATGAAATTCGAAACCATCGCCCTGCACGGCGGCCAAACCATTGACCAGGATACGCTGTCACGGGCGGTTCCGATATACCGGACAAGTTCCTACGTGTTCAAGAGCACCGAACATGCGGCCAACCTTTTCGCCTTAAAAGAACTAGGCAATATATATACACGCATCGGTAACCCGACCCAGGATATTCTGGAACAGCGGGTTGCCCAGCTCGAAGGGGGTGCGGCTGCTCTGGCGCTGGCTTCAGGAACTTCGGCAATTTTCTACACGATAATTAATATCTGTTCCCAGGGTGACGAAATCATCGCCGCCAACAACTTGTATGGCGGTACCTACGTTCAATTCGACTCGATTCTGCCCCAGCTGGGTATCACCGTCAAATTTGTCGATCCAGAAGATCCGCAGAACTTTGCCAAAGCAATCAATGAGAAGACCAGGGCCATTTTTTGTGAAACCATCGGCAACCCGACACTAAACGTGGTCGACTTCGAGGCAATTTCCAAAATTGCCAAAGCCAACAATCTGCCGCTGGTGGTCGACGCGACCTTCACTACTCCCTATCTGTTCAAACCGATCGAATATGGCGCCGATGTAGTAATTCACTCGCTCACCAAATGGATGGGCGGGCACGGAACCGGAATCGGCGGCATCGTTGTTGATGCCGGTAAATTCGACTGGACCGATC
>JBPCUV010000353.1:0-5895 GCA_051010975.1 Desulfocapsaceae bacterium | reverse complement strand
TGGGAGGCGAGGGGGTCGGCCTGCTCCGCTCCGAATTCCTCTTTCTCGACAGAACCACTGCACCCACCGAAGACGAGCAGTATGAGGTGTACCGGGATGTGCTTCTGGCCCTTGACGGTTACCCGCTGATTGTCAGGACCCTGGATGTTGGAGGCGACAAACCGCTGCCCTATCTGCCCATGCCGGTGGAGGAGAATCCGTTTCTGGGTCAGCGGGGTATTCGAATCGGTCTGGAGCGGCCGGAACTTTTCAGGGCCCAGGCCAGGGCGATCCTGCGTGCTGGCGCCCACGGAAAGATTCGCATCATGTTTCCGATGATTGCCACCCTGCAGGAGCTTCGCGATGCCCGGACGATGCTCGAGGAAGAGCGGCAGAAGCTCGGCGTCGAACCTGTCGAGGTGGGAATTATGGTCGAGGTTCCTTCAACTGCCGTCCTGGCTGAACAGTTTGCCAGGGAGGTGGATTTCTTTTCGGTCGGCACCAATGATCTGACCCAGTACTGCCTCGCCATGGACCGGGGCCATCCGAAACTGGCCGCCAAGATGGACGCCATGGACCCGGCAGTGCTCAGACTGATAGGCAATGCGGCACAGGGGGCGCACAAGCACGGAAAATGGCTGGGCGTCTGTGGCGGGCTGGCCTCAGTCCCCGACGCCGTCCCTATCCTGATAGGGCTCGGTGTGGATGAATTGTCGGTCTCCGTACCTGCGCTGCCATCTGTCAAGGCTGAGGTGCGCAGGTGGTCGGAGAGTGACTGCACGCAGCTTGCAGAAGAGATCATGAATGCCAGTTCCGGATCCGAGATTCGTGAACTGGTTGAAGACGCGAGGTAGATCGATGATAGCAAACGTCTGGAAAAACTCCTTTGCCTTTCTGCAGAAAATCGGAAAGTCGCTGATGCTCCCGGTCGCCCTGCTGCCCGCGGCAGGTATTCTCCTGGGCGTCGGCAGTGCGGAGTTTGCCATCTTCCCCGATGTGGTCAATAATCTGATGAAGGCGGCGGGCGGGGCGATATTCGGCAATCTAGCCCTGCTCTTTGCCCTTGGGGTCTCTCTAGGACTCACCAAGAATGATGGCGTCTCGGCCTTATCCGCCACCGTAGGCTATGCAGTCATGGTCGGGACCATGGGGGTCACTGCAGCCCTGCTGGGGCTTGAAACGCGGACGGTGTTGGGCATGGAGTCAATCGACACCGGGGTGTTTGGCGGGATTCTGGTGGGTGGTCTGGCGGCCTTTCTGTTCAACAAGTATTACCGGATAAGCCTGCCTCCCTACCTCGGCTTCTTCGCCGGCAAGCGATTCGTTCCCATCGTCACCTCTTTTGCAGCCATCTTCCTGGGTGTAGTGCTCAGTTTTATCTGGCCCCCCGTGCAAGGGGTGATCAATGCGTTTTCCGACTGGGCCTCAACCGGCAACGCGGCTTTGGCTGTGACGATTTACGGCTTTGTCGAGCGTCTTTTGCTGCCCTTTGGCCTGCATCATATTTGGAATGTCCCATTCTTCTTCGAACTTGGCAGCTACACCACCGCGGACGGTGAGGTGGTGCGCGGTGTGCTCAACCGTTTCTTTGCCGGCGACAGGGAGGCGGGAATCCTTGCCGGCGGCTTCGTTTTCAAGATGTTCGGCCTGCCCGCAGCGGCCCTGGCCATGTACCATATGGCAAAACCCGAGAATAAGGTGAAGACCGGCGGCATCCTGCTCTCCGCTGCCCTCACCTCATTTCTGACCGGGATAACGGAGCCCCTCGAATTCGCCTTCATGTTTCTCGCCCCGCTTCTTTATCTTTTCCATGCCGTGCTCGTATCTGTTGCCTTCCTGATCACCTATCTGCTCGGTGTCCGTATGGGGTACTCGTTTTCCCACGGGCTTATCGACTTCCTCCTCTTTTACGCCATCAACATAAAACCCTGGATGATCCTGATCCTGGGGCCGATTTTCGGGGCGATCTATTACAGCGTATTCCGCTTTGCCATAAAGGTATTCGATCTGAAAACCCCGGGCAGGGAAGAAGAGGAAGTAGACGCCGGAGAAGCAAGGGATGTGGCTGCCGATACCATGGCTCAACAGCTGGTGTTGGCATTTGGCGGCAGGAGCAATATCGTCAGCCTGGATGCCTGCATTACCCGTCTGCGTGTGGAGGTGGCGGATATGGGCAAGGCCAACCCGGACCGGCTGAAAGCTCTGGGCGCAGCCGGAGTGGTAACGGTTGGTTCCGGACTGCAGGCCATATTCGGTCCGCGCTCGGAAAACCTGATGACGGATATGAAGCTGTATATGGAAGCTGCAGGGGATGAGGCCGAACTGACGGATCTCGATCAGCCCTCGGAAGTTTCCTATGCCGAAGAAGAGGTGAAGCCCAAACTGCGCGACCAGAATGCACCGCAGAAGGTGGCCGAGTGGCTGTCAGCACTGGGGGGAGCTGAGAATATTTCGATGGTGGAAGCATGTGCCCAGACCAGGCTGCGCATACGGATCAGGAATCGCAGCGCCATAGATGAGGGGCTGCTCAAGGAGAAGGGCATCGGCGCGGTGGTGAGTATTGATGATACCCTCGTCCATCTGCTGACCGGGCTCAATGCGGACCAGTACGCGGCGGAGATGACCGGGCAGATCGCAGGCGGGTAATTAGGGCCAAATATCGGGCTATCACCTGCTCCTGCAGATGGGTCTGGGGTGCACAGAGATGAATCTGGGCACATTTAGCTCAAGTCATCTCGGCTGGTTGGCCGGTGGCGGCAAGGACGCTGCTCCAAAGTGCGCCCTGGGGGTCCAGTTTCTTGCGGGTTTTAACCGCCAGCGGGATTGGCACATGGGTAAATCGATCGTTCCAATGACCGACCAGCATGTTGGTACGGCCGGCCATCCCCGCATGGACAGCGTAATGACCGAGCTGCAAGCAGAACGCCGAATCATAAGCTGAAGCAGGCATGGATCGGATCGTGTAACTCGGATCGATGTATTTCAGGGTTATCTGCATGCCCGTCTGGTCATAATGCTCCTTGATACTCTGCTTAAGGAACATGCCGATATCTCCGAATAGTTTGTTGCCCGACGCATCTTTGCTGTCATCGGTTTCGAGCAGGTCCTGTCCGGCCCCTTCCCCAACCACGATAACCGCATGACCGCGCAGCTTGAGCCGGCGGGTCAGCGCTTTGAGAAGACCATCCAGGGAAAACCTGATTTCGGGTACCAGACAGAAGTTGACTTCGCTGTTTGCCAGGGCAGCCTGAGCGGCGATAAATCCGGATTCACGTCCCATCAGCTTGACAAGACCGATACCGTTTTTGGCGCCGATCGCCTCGACGTGCGCCGAATACGTTGAAATCCTCGATTCAGATACGGCAGTCTCGTAACCGAATGACATGTCGACATAGGAGATGTCGTTGTCGATTGTCTTTGGGATACCAATCACACTGATCGGCCTTTCCCTTCGACTGATTTCGGTGAACAGGGCCCGGGCACCGCGCAGCGTCCCGTCCCCGCCGATTACAAAAAGGATCGAAATGCCGAGATGCTCGAGGGTGTCAACCATGACTCCTACATCCTGCGGACCGCGGGATGAGCCGAGCAGACTGCCCCCCTTTTGATGAATATCGTCTACCCTGTCGGGGGTTATTTCCAAAGGTGTGTGATAATAAGACGGGACAAGCCCCTCGAACCCGTATCTGAAACCATACACTTTTTTTACGTGGTAATGGTAATGCAGGCTCATAACGATCGATCTAATGACATCATTCAATCCGGGACAGAGGCCGCCGCAGGTTACGATACCGCAATTTACCACCTGTGGATCGAAGAAGATTTTCTGACGCGGACCGGCCATCTCAAAAGCAGGCGGCTGTCCACCTTTGTCCAGATAGGCCTGCAGGTCCCCCATCGTGCTCGGGCAGAGCACCATTTCATCATCGGCAGTAAACCTGACGCCCTGCATCGGTGAGTCGACCGTGCATGCTCCCAGCCGGTCTACGGTAAAATCCTCTATGCCCATTATATGTCTACGCCTCTTCTATCTATGAAGATCAATATCGATCGGCGCTGCCAAGCACGTCGTTGTTCTTTTTGATTATCATGTCGATGAGTTCATCGCGGGCCGGCCCCAAATATTTCCGGGGGTCGAATTCAGAGGGATTGTCCGCAAAGACCTTTCGAATCACGGCCGTCATGGCCAGCCTTCCATCACTGTCGATATTGATTTTGCACACCGCCGAGCCTGATGCTCGACGCAGCTGCTCTATCGGGATTCCGACGGCGTCGTCCATGGAACCGCCATACTGGTTAATCATCTGCACGTATTCAGGGATGACTGCCGACGCGCCGTGCAGGACAATCGGATATCCCGGCAGTCGCTTCTCGATCTCATCGAGAATGTCAAACCGCAGTGGCGGCACAGATTCACCCGGCTTGACCTTGAACTTGTAAGCGCCGTGCGATGTGCCTATGGAAATGGCGAGACTGTCGGCACCGGTCCTCTCAACAAATTCTACCACCTCATCTGGATTGGTATAGTGCGAAACCTCGTGCGAGACCTCGTCCTCGACACCGGCCAGAACACCAAGTTCTGCTTCAACAGTAACATCATACTCGTGTGCATAGTCGACAACCTGTCGTGTAAGTTCGATATTGTCATCAAACGACAGATGCGATCCGTCGATCATCACCGAGGAAAAACCGCTTTCGATGCACGATTTTGCCAGGTCAAAACTGCTTCCGTGATCCAGGTGCAGTGCAACCGGAATCCCCGACCCTTCGGCTCTGATCATTTCAACCGCCCCCTGCACCATGAAGGGCAGCATTGTTGCGTTGCCATATTTTCTGGCACTTCCGGAAACCTGCAGGATAACAGGCGATCCAGATTTGGCACAGCCACTAACGATTGCCTGGATCTGCTCCATATTGTTAAAATTATAGGCCGGGACAGCATAGCCGTTGGCCATGGCCCGTTTAAACATCTCTTTGGTATTAACGAGACCGATTTCATGATATTTGGCTACCGGTGACATAGATTGCTCCTTTGATCTGCCAGATAGGCCTGACGACTCTATCTGATTTTCAGGTATTTAGACTTATAACGTCGCATCTACAATTGTATTTTTCTGTGATTGGCGATTTGGATACCGATGCTCATACCATCAGAAAACTCTCCTCCACCTTCTGATGGTTTTGTTATCTTCAGGTAACAACGGGATTCAGGATCTAACCACGCAACATTCAGCCACGAATATAAATTAACCCGATCCAACCGATATCACCCTGCCTCAAACTCTTTTCATCTACAATATAACTAATCTTCAATAATTTTCTGGCTGCCGTTTACTATTTATCGACGATATGGGAACTATTGATCTTAAATTGGAAACATCAATGGATACCCCGATCATTACGTTAGGGCTGCTAGTAATCAAGTGAGTATCTTTGCAGGTATACACATAACCTGGAGAATAAGAAGAGGGCGGAACCTTCTCGTTAACAGCATTTGCCCCGGTTCTCATTTAATCAGGGAAATTTTTGCTCAACAAATCAGATCAGTAACGAAGATTCCAAGGAGAGTATCAATTCAGAAAATAGTGGGGTAGTCAGGGTTCAGATCCTCGAATTCACATGAACACGAGTGGATTGTCTTTAAGGGCAGGCCAGTGCTGATCAGAAATTAACTGTCAGTTCCAGCCAGAGTTTATCAGTGTCCGTCTTGAACTCATCGGCATCGTAGGAAGCATAAATAGCCGCAAGGGTATAGTGCTTTTTGAACTTCCAGGCAACCTTGAAGTCAAATTCGGAGCCGTAGTCGCTGCTTCCTTCATCAGCCGAAAAATCGTGGTAACGAAAGTCCAGATTGAGCGGTCCAACGTTTCCCATGATGGAAGCGTAGAAATCACGGAGGCCATTCTCCGGTTTGTT
>JBPCUV010000352.1:0-6014 GCA_051010975.1 Desulfocapsaceae bacterium | reverse complement strand
TGCTGACCATGTTTGTCGGCAACTTGATCGCCATCGGCCAGAACAGCCTGAAACGGATGCTGGCTGCTTCCGGTATAGTCCATACCGGTTACCTGATTATCGCCCTGGTTGCAGTTAACAGCGAGGGATTCACCGGTTCGACCATTATCTTTTACCTGGCAGCCTATGCGGCTTCCACCCTTGGTATTTTTGCAGCCCTCTCTTACCTCGGTGGCGAAGGGGAAAAGCGAAATTCATTCGAAGATTTCAACGGCCTGGCCAAAGTTAGGCCCTATTCGGCGGCCTGTATCGCCATTTTTCTGCTGAGCATGGCGGGGATTCCGCCAACTGCCGGCTTCATGGGTAAGTTCTACATCATTACAGGGGCCTTCAACGGCGGCTACATCAGTCTTGGTGTGCTGGGTATCTTCAGTTCTATTCTGTCCATGTGGTATTATTTGAGGCTGATTATTGCCATGTACTTCAAGGAACCCGAGGAAGATTTTGAGGTGGCGGAGATGACGCTTGCGCCTCTGGGGACTTTTGTACTGGCTGTGGCGGTCTTTGCAATTAGCTTTATTCCTGTTGTCATTTAAAAGAAAAGTAGTGCAGATCTGAGAATAAATAGAGTTTGAACAGAGGAGTCGCACGATGAAAGCCAAAGATGTTCTTGACGATAAAGGAACCCGGGTCGTCACTATCCATATGGAAAACCTTCTTGTTGACGTGATGTCGCATTTCCTGGTTAACCGGGTTGGCTCGCTGGTAGTGGTTGACAAGTTTGACAGGATCCTGGGTATCGTCGCCCCAGTCGATGTGCTGCAGGCGGTCCATAAGGATCCTGAGAGCATATCTAAAATGACGGTTCAGGAAGTGATGAGCGAAGATGTCATTGTTGCCAGCCCCGACGAGTCCATCGAAAGATTGATGGCCATCATGACCGAGAATCGAATCAGGCACATACCGATAATCGAGGAAGGCAAACTGGCCGGAATTGTCTCGATCGGTGATGCGGTCAAGGCCCAACTGACCGTTCACGAGGTCCAGATCAGCTACCTCAAGGACTACATCGAAGGCAAATATCCCGCCTAATAACCAGCTTCGCGCCCACGCTTACTGCCCCGATCAGTCATACGGCTGCTCGGGGTAGTTTTTTGGACCCTACGAGTGCTTGTTCTTGTTTAACCTTGCCTGTCGGGCAGCGATTCCCTGGACGTTGATTTCAATGTCGCCGGCCAGGAAGTTTCGAAACTCACCTCTGCTGAGTGCGCCGTCACCGAAGTTCAGGTAGCTTTCAAAGAAGATATGCAGGAGTTGATCGAAAGTTGCCTGATGATCAAATTCAGATTCAGCGGTAGCTAATCTTTCGTGCTCCTCGATCAGGTCGATGAGTGCGCCTATAGATTCCCGGTTGGCGGCCACCGGACCAAAATGGGGAAGGTAGAGAGAATCAGGATTGAGTTCCATCAACCGTCTGATGGATTTTATCATCTCATCTGGCTCGAAGGCGGTTGGTGCCGTGGCTGGAATGAGAAACGGTCTGGTAATGTCCTTTTGCAGAAATGGATAGGCCATGCCGCAGGTATCGCCACTGAACAGCCCGCCGCTTTTTGGGTCCCAGATGCAGCAGTGATGGCGGGCGTGGCCAGGTGTGTCGTAGAAGTGAAGGGGACGGCCATTAAAATCGAGCCTGAAGCCCTCTGACACGGTTTTCACCCTCCGTTCATCGATGGGGCCTATTTCACCGTAAAGTTCCCTGAAGAGTTTTTCGCCGTAGACTTTCTCCGTTGCTTTTACCAGTCGATCGGGATCGATCATATGAGCTGCGCCCTTTGGGTGAACCAATAGGGTGGCCTCAGGACAAAGCTGCATAAGCTGCGAGGCGCCGCCGGCATGATCTAGATGGATATGGGTGAGTATAATATAGCGAACCTTTTCGGGCTGCAGCCCCCTCCTGGCTGCTTCCTCCAGCAATGAGCCAGCGGCCGGTGCGGTCCCCACATCGATGAAAAGTGCCTCTTCCTCCTCGATCATCAGGTGGCAGGCAACCATCTTTTTATCAATATAGTGTGTATCTATTGTCTGAATATGAGGGGGAGATCTCGACAGCATGGCTTGAATAAGTCTTTCTAATCAATAAAAAAATCCTTGCAGACCGGTAGAAATAAAAATCAATTCCGCTAATTTTTTTACCTTCATATTTCATTTTGTGGTATAGAAGAAAAGCATTATAACAATACTTTATGTTGGTATTTCAACAAGAGGACCATCATAAATAAGAGATCAGGTTGATCACTCCAATCCCCAGTCTGTTCTCAATTTTGTTATTTCATGCACATTCTAATACGGGATTCTTTAGCAGAATATTAATTTTTCATTTGAGGAGGCTCTTATGGGAGAAAAATCTAGCGGTCAAGTTGTTGTCGATGTTGGCAAGTGGCAATGGTCGGAGATGTGGAAGAAAGAAGACTGGTGGGCCATTTGGCTCGGCTTCTTTATCCTGCTGATGGGTGTATTCATCTACTTTCCTCATGCCGGAGACATGAATGCGCAGTTGACGGAAATCGAGGACAAGTACCTGGCTGGTGCCCAGAAGACCGATCAATTCAAGACCATTGCCTGGTATCAGCTTAACGATGCGAAAGCGGGAGTGAAAGCTAAAAACATCGATGCGGGCAAATGGTTGGCAAACTTTTCCAAGAAACCGCGGACCTGGAAGAGTAATCCGCTTGACGCATTCTTTATGAACCAAGAGGCTGCAGATGCCAAGAAAGCATCGGCAGTGACCAAGTACGAGGCGACCAAAGCGGCTGAAGAACAGGCACTGGCAGCAGCGCAAACGGCTGAGGCGGCGGCGGAAGCAGCAGGTTTTAACGATACTGCGCTAAACGAAGCAGCAAAGACATCGATTGCCGACTGGCGTAACGCCTGGCTCAAAGCCAGCAAGGCCAAGGGGAAAACTAAGGTAAGTCCTTACAACCAGGTGGGGTGGCTTATCTTTTTAGGTATCTGCTTTGCCGTGTTCTTCGGGGTAGGCATGGCGGCCATGGGGAACTCTTTCAAAGAATTTGTGATTGGCTTCAGTTTTGTATTTCTGATTGCGGTACTGGCTTATCTGGCTGCCGCGCAATCCACCATGAAGGCCTATGGTGTCGGCTATGCGTTCTGGGCGATCTTCGGCGGTATGCTGATTTCCAATACGGTTGGTACGCCCAAATGGGCGATGCCGGCCGTGCAGACCGAGTATTACATCAAGACGGGACTGGTGCTGCTAGGTGCCTCGATCCTGTTCGAAAAGATTATCACCATTGGTACCGCCGGTATCTTCGTTGCTTGGGTGGTAACACCCACCGTCTGGATGGTTACCTATTGGTTTGGTCAAAAAATAGTCAAAATGCCGTCCAAGCGTCTTAATGCAACGATCTGTTCGGATATGAGTGTCTGTGGAGTCAGTGCGGCAATTGCCACGGCGGCCGCCTGTAAGGCAAAAAAAGAGGAACTGACGTTGGCAGTTGGGTTGTCTCTGGTCTTCACCTCGATCATGATGATCGTCATGCCGGCCATCATCAAGTCGACTTTCCCGGTTGACAAGCAGCTTATCCTGGGCGGTGCCTGGATGGGCGGTACCATCGATGCCACCGGTGCAGTAGCGGCTGCGGGAGCATTTCTCGGAGAGAAGGCTCTCTACGTGGCGGCAACCATCAAGATGATCCAGAACGTGCTGATCGGTGTGATCGCTTTCTGTGTAGCGCTTTACTTTACCACCAGGGTAGAGGTGGAGGAAACGGGTAGAAAGGTCGGTCCGATGGAGATCTGGTTCCGGTTCCCGAAATTTGTCCTCGGTTTCATCGGCGCATCGATCATATTCTCATTACTCTACACCTCTTTTAATAGTCAGGTTGCAGGCTTGGGACCTGCCATGATCGACCAGGGGGTGGTTAAGGGGATGGGGGATCTTTTCAGGGGCTGGTTCTTCTCACTGTCCTTTGTCAGTATCGGGTTGGCCACTAACTTCCGCGAGCTCAAAGAGCATTTCGTTGGCGGTAAGCCTCTGATTCTCTATGCGTTCGGACAGTCGTTCAATCTCTGTCTGACCCTAATCGTTGCCTACATTATGTTCTATCTCGTTTTCCCGGAACTGACTGCAACGATTTAACCTGAAATATCCCGCCCGGACAAAGTCCGGGCGGGGCTGCAGGGCAAAAGATGAACAACGACGACAAACCGCAAATGGGAAGATTCAAAGGCTGGGCCACCCTCTTATCGGTGTGTCTCCTCGTCTATTTGTTCGCGGTAAAGATAGGTCCCTGGCTGATAACTCATATCTGGGGATTGGACAAAATCGCCCAAGTGATCGAGGAACAAAACATTGATGCCGGCGCCTACTACTATACGGAGATTGAAGGTGCATACGAGGGGCAGCAATATTTGAGTCAGTCACTACAGCTCATGGCACCGGGCCACTATGGCCTGACCTGGCCGTTTCTCTCGGGTATTAGCCTTTGTCTCCTGATTCTCTATTTCGGTATGAGGGCGCTTCCACGCTAAATGATGGCATCCGACCTCGAGCTAAACCGGGATCTTATCCTTTACCAAGAACGTCAAGTTGCCAGACAGGTCGCCGGCCAGGTGGTGGACAGGCCGGTCCTGGCCATGTGGATGATCGTTATCCCTATATTTTTTGTATTCTACTATTTTCAACTCAAGCGCTACAAAAGTAGTCTCAGAGAATTCTCCCAAAACTTTCTGATAACCCGTCAGCGAACCCTTGAAGCGGTATATGAAGCAACTTCGGAGCGAACCGAGGTGGATGTCAACAAGCTGGTGGAAATGAGCGATTCTCCTGCAGAGGTTAAGGGTCAATACCGCCTTTGGTTGGAAGCGCTTGTCGACCATTTTCAGGCCTTGATCCAGGCGTCCGGATCTAGTTATGAAGAGTTGGTAACAGGTGCCTACCGGAAAAAGACGAATTACCTGCTTGCCCTCAACCACCTCACCCGTGTTGAAAACGATTTTAACCGGGCCCTGATCGCTTATCTGCCGGGAGATCAGCAAGACATCACTCAGGTTGTCGATGCCATGGGCAAGAGTGTCAAAGAGATTCGCCGCTCCCAGGCGTCGGCAATATTTTCCTGAGAAGTCGCATACCCGGTAGCTCCCGTTTTCCTGATGAAAATCATCCTCAGCAGAAAAGGCTTCGACAGCTCCTCCGGCGGCTGTCCAAGTCCCATTCTTCCTGACGGCAGACTAATTACACTGCCGATTCCTGATCCATATTCGTCGATCAGCTATGAAGAAATCAGCCTGGTCGGATTTAATGCAGGAATGCTGGTCTCAGATCTAACCAATGGCCGCTTGAATGGCTCAGACGGTGCACATCTTGATCCTGATTTACAGGCGCAGAGCCTGAAACGAGAGCCGGAGTGGCGGCCGATTTTCGGACAACGAGGCGCCGCCCAGGGGCATCTGCGCAATCACCGGGTCGGCCCCGGTGACCTCTTTCTTTTCTACGGTCTGTTCAGGGAGGCTGAGACAGAAGGATCTCGTTATTGCTGGAAAAAATCTTCAACTACCAGACATATCATCTGGGGGTGGCTGCAGGTTGACGATATACTGGAGGTCACTCCAGCGCTTGCCGATGTTTTCGACTGGATGTCCTATCATCCGCATCTCAACCGTCCGCAAGAAAAGAATAACGTCATCTATCTGTCCATGAACTCGCTGCAGTTACCTGGCCATGAAGGAGGGGCTATACCGGGTAGTGGCGTGTTTACCCGGGTGGATCCCTCACTTGTGTTGAGCGGTAATCAGCAGGATAACACTGCGAGCATCTGGGAGCTGCCGTCCTGGTGCTACCCGAGAAACGGAATCTTTCCTCTGAGCTACCATCAAAGCAATGAGCGTTGGACGCGCAGCGGAACCAAGACGCTTCTCAAGTCGGCAACCAGAGGACAGGAGTTCATCCTCGACACCATCGATTTTCCAGAGGCCGTTGGCTGGGCCAAGGCCCTTTTGTACTCGTCTACTTAGGCTTT
>JBPCUV010000351.1:0-6361 GCA_051010975.1 Desulfocapsaceae bacterium | reverse complement strand
TGGTGCGAGAGGAGGGACTCGAACCCACACATCGAAGATACTGGTTCCTAAGACCAGCGCGTCTACCAATTCCGCCACTCTCGCACTGATGATTTACGTTCCATGTCCAAAACATCAGTTTATTAAGTACTGTTGTAAAGCACGTCAAGCTGTGCCCGATCCTCAACAATTGTCACAATCGAACCATGCAGACTACCATTAATTGAAATTTGATACTATCTATTTATTATTAGCCAGCACCTTTTCTTGACTTGTAAAAGCCACACTTAATGGCTATTTTGGCCGATGAGTAAGATATTGGATTTTGCTACAAAGTCCTTTCCTTTTAATCCTAAAATGAGGTACTTATGAAATCATATCTACACAGGCAGGTCTTCGCCGCGGCGCTCGCTGCCGGAGTGCTGCTGTTGAGCACCGGGCCAGGACATGCCGCGACTCAAAGCGGTAATCCAGAGCTAGTGTTTGACAAGAGCCGACAATGGCAACTCCCCTATGCTCCTACCGACATGGTGCAGTCGGTGGACGGCAAATATATCTACATTCTCACCGACAATCACAAACTGCTGATTTACGAGCCCAACGGCAACCTCAAGGCCAGTGTCGATGTCGACCCAGGAGTGGTTGCCATTGATACCGATGCCAGAGGGGAGAACGTTCTGCTTATCGACAAGAATAATAAGACTTTTAGTGTGTTCAGCGTCGCTTTTGTTGCCGAAATTGACACCGCTGGCGCCCCTTTCAAGGGAAAAGCCGATGCACCTGTAACAGTAGCAGTTTTCAGCGATTTCGAATGACCTTATTGCGGCAAAGTTGTGCCGCTAATCGAGCAGGTGCTCGATAAAAATCCAGAGACAGTAAAGATCGTCTTCAAGAATATGCCATTGGGATTTCACAAGTTCGCTGATCCTTCAGCACGTGCCGCCCTGGCAGCTTTTAAGCAGGGCAAATTCTGGGAATTTCACGATGAGCTGTTTGATGCTGAAAAGCTGAGTAATGAGCTGATCAACAATATTGCAGTCAAACTTAAGCTCGACATCGCCCAGTTCAATAAAGATATGAATTCTCCAGAAATCAAGCAGATGATCAGCAAAGACCTGCTTGACGCCAGGAAAGCTGGGGTCACCGGTACACCAACCATTTTCGTCAATGGTAAAAAACTTAAAAATAGATCGCCCGAAGGTTTCCAGGCGATGATCGATCAGGAATTAAAGGGCAGTTGAGGCGATGTCCACTGCTCAGGAAAAAAGAGAACTTCGGTTTGATGACAATGAACTTGCTGGAGTTCTCTATGGCGATCTCAACAAAAACCTCCAGATACTCGAAAACGGCGCCGGCGTCAAAATTAATACCCGGGGCTCTGTAGTCACTGTTTCAGGCGCGACTCACGATGTCGTCTTAACCGAGAACCTGCTCACCCAGCTCTATGGACTGATTGAAACTGGTTACCCGGTATTCTCGTCTGACATTGCCTTCGGTCTTAAGATCCTCCAGGCCAACGCAAAAGCCAGGCTGGAGCAGATCTTTCTCGACAAGGTTTATGTCACCACGAGAAACAGGGTGATATCACCTAAAACACCCAATCAGAAGATCTATATTGACTCGATCAGGGACAATGATGTGGTATTTGGTATCGGACCCGCTGGTACAGGCAAAACATATCTAGCGGTTGCCATGGCAGTATCGGCACTGGTGAACGGTAGTGTCCGTTCGATAATATTGACCCGGCCGGCGGTCGAGGCCGGTGAAAAACTCGGTTTTCTTCCAGGTGATTTAGCTCAGAAGGTTGATCCATATCTTCGTCCTCTTAACGACGCCTTGATTGATATGCTCGGTCCCGAAAAGGCATTTGATCTGATAGACCAGGGTACTATTGAAATTGCGCCCCTAGCATTCATGCGCGGCAGAACGCTGTCAAACGCCTTCATAATCCTCGATGAGGCTCAGAACACCACAAGGGAACAGATGAAAATGTTTCTGACCAGAATCGGATTCGATTCCCAGGCGGTCATCACCGGTGACATTACCCAGGTGGATCTGCCTGCCAACCAAAAATCTGGACTAGTGCAGGCTCAATCGCTGCTCCAGGGGATTAAAGGAATCGGACTATGTGGTTTTACCAAAGCTGACGTGGTCAGACATCCACTGGTGCAGAAAATTATTCACGCCTACGAAACTAATCAGGCTGAAAACGATGTTTAGATGCGGTTTATTTAAGCAGGACATGATCATCAGACAACTATGCCGGTAGAGTTGATCAATCAACATGCAGGGGTGCCCGAAAAACTGCTAGCTTATTGCCGCAAGTCCTCGCTGCAAATATTGAGAATCTGCCAAGTCCCTCACAGACATTTAAATGTCGTCTTAGCCACGGATGCTCAGATTGCTGAGCTCAATAGCCGCTATCGCTTCAAAGACGGGGCCACCAATGTACTCAGCTTCCCCTTTGATGATACTGACGATACGTTTCTTACCACTCTCGCCCTGCAAAATCTTGGCGATATTGTGATATCCTATGATAGAGCTATTGAGGAAGCCCATCGTTTTGGTTGTACAACCGAGCAGAGGCTTGATTGGTTGGTCGTTCACGGAATGCTTCACCTTCTTGGCTATGATCATGAACGATCCGATAAAGATGCGGACACCATGTTCGACAAAGAAAAAGAAGTGCTCTCTGAACTTAAGAACAACAGGAGATCCATTATGCCACATCTAGCTGTCAACGTCGATCACGTCGCTACCATCCGCCAGGCCAGAGGAATAGATGAGCCCGACCCTGTTGCTGCCGCTGCTGTCTGCGAACTCGCAGGAGCGCAGGGTATCGTCGTACATCTGCGCGAGGATAGAAGGCATATCCAGGACCGTGATGTGCGAATTCTCCGGGAAACGGTAAAAACCAAACTTAACCTCGAAATGGGTGCAGCCAAAGAGATAGTAAGTTTTGCCCTCGAGATCAAACCTGATCTTGTCACGCTGGTTCCGGAAAAGCGACAGGAACTCACCACCGAAGGTGGCCTGGATGTGGTTTCCCAAAAAAAGAAACTGAGCAAAACTATAGCCAAGATGACCAAAGCCTCCATTCCTGTATCACTTTTCATTGACCCCGATTCATTGCAAATCAAAGCTGCACAAGACATCGGTGCAACATTTGTGGAGCTTCACACCGGCAGATATGCCGATGCGGTAGACGAAACGCTGCAGTTTGAAGAATTCGAGATGATCAGGACCAGTGCTGAAGAGGCACATCTTCTCGGCCTCAGGGTGAATGCCGGTCACGGTCTGAATTATTTCAATACAGCAGCAATTGCAGCCCTGGATCCTATCGAAGAACTCTCCATAGGCCATGCGATCGTCTCCCGAGCGGTTTTTAGCGGACTCGACCTGGCAGTACGTGATATGTGTGCAATTGTAGAGAATGGTTCGTATTATTGATTAACCCTAAGAGCCACTCAATTGACAAAACAAAGACTGCTGTGGTAAAGATTGCTGCGTGAATTCACCTTTATCACGCAAACCGTGACTATACGATCGGTTTATTGGGAGCGTGATGGAACTGGTAGACATCCGAGACTTAAAATCTCGTGGGACTTGCGCCCGTGGGGGTTCGATTCCCCCCGCTCCCACCATCGAAACCAAGGTTTTCTTAACTCATCCCCGTTATTGCATGATAACTTTCAAATGTAGGTGATCCTATGAAATTTCTTCACACCATGATCCGTGTTAAAGATCTTGACCAGTCCATAGATTTCTTCTCCAACATTCTCGGTCTGGTCCAGACGCGAAGAAAAGATATAGAAGAAGGCAGATTCTCCCTCGTTTTCTTCGCCACCGCTCCCGGCGCACCTGAAATCGAGTTGACTTATAACTGGGATCAGCAAGAACCATATAGTGAGGGAAGAAATTTTGGCCACCTGGCATACAGTGTCGAAAATATCTATGAATACTGTGAAATGCTCATGAAAAAAGGAGTTACCATTCTCAGGCCGCCTCGAGATGGCTACATGGCTTTTATCAGAACACCTGATCAGATCTCCATCGAACTTCTGCAGGAAGGTGATCGATTGCCTATCATGGAACCTTGGGCTTCAATGGAAAATAAAGGGAATTGGTAAGCCATCTCAGATCTCTGTTTTTTTCGTCACTATCAATGAGATTTCCTCTTTAGCAAGCCATGTCACTCCCTGAATTTGTTGGGTATTAAAAACAACAAAAATATTTTATCTTAAAACTTCTATATTTTATGAAATTATAGTTGAAGTAAGGGGTTGTAATCGTACCGAATACTTAATCATTATTCACTGTTACCCTGCTCTCATAGGTAATTCTACCTATTTACTTCTCCCTCTTCTACGGGTTAAAATTAAATAGGAAGGTTAAATTCTGCTTCTAGACCTGGTGGGAGAGAGATGGACAGTTTTTCGAAGAGTGATCGCAGGCGACACGGAGCAATCCTGTCACAGGGTGCCGATTGGTCGTCAGTGCGGGTCGTCAACAGAGTGTGTGATTGCTGCAGAAAGGATTCGGAACATCCGCTAGCATCCTACAGAGATTTCTACATGATAGGGAAAGCCTACAACGAACCGCAATCTTGCAATCATGTCGAAAATCTTTTGCTGCAGAGAAATTTCATCATCGATTGATTATCCCGCTTCTGATATTCAGATAGTAATCTCGTTTATTCCGAGCATTACCTTTTCCTGATATTGTATCTTACACATATCTGTTCGCCCCAAACTCACCCCCTGGTAGAATTGACACTGCCAGTCTATCCCGCAAAATGGAATTTTATGAGACTAGAGATATGACTGAAAACGACGACTCCTATAAAGTAATTCTTACCTCGTTTGAGGATGAGTATGAAGAAACTCATGACTCTGTCTGGGTCTGGCACGCCATGGATTTCTGTTCCACCTGGCAGCGCAAGACCGGTACAATGATCCCTTATCCACAATGGGTCTACGATTATTTATCTGCTGCGGCTGCAACGATTCTTAAACTTGATGACGAAAAAAATGATGTCAGCGATAAAATCGTTGAGACCATCAGTATCAGAAAACATTCTATCTCTTCATCGATCAGAACTATTCGTGATAAGCTAATCTTTTTTGAGATTCAATCGATGATCAATCAGGGAATGGATACCAACGAGGCAATTTCTGGTATCGCCAAGATGTTTTCACTACCTGAAGAGACTGTCCAAGCGATCTACCAGCGCTTTCAAAGATAACTGGAGTGAAGGTCGATTTTATCGTGGCCTATAATCGACGAAGGGGATGGCAAATAACCCGTCCCCCTCGTGCAACTGGAGCCACCGAGCGGATTTGAACCGCTGGCCTGATGATTACGAATCAACTGCTCTACCAACTGAGCTACGGTGGCGTATAATTTTGAGGTGTTTATAGCAGGATCATCACCAAAATTCAATATCAAAGGGTTTCACTGGTTGCTAACACCCACCGTAACGTTGCGCAACCCGAACTATCTGAGCGACAACGTAGCTGCCCCGCGTTGTCAGGTTGTGTGTTAGTAGGTATCTCCCCTACTTCCTCGTCTCCACCTATCTTACAAGACAAAAGGACCTGATCTGATGAAAAGAGCGTTCAGCAGTGGTATTTTGTGCTTCAATAACCAAGCTAACCTGTTATTGTGTAGCCATTTCACGCTGTCACGCATTCTCTGGTAACTATTATGTCACAAGCTTACAAGAAACAATACGTCCTCAAAGACGATGGATCAGCCACGCCAGCTTTTTCGGTTGAAGACAAGAAGCCTCTTATCCACTCGGGATCATCTGATGCCCTGCTGCTTCGAAGCGGATTTTTGAACCAGAGTGAACAGGCTGGTTGTCCTGTTTCCGGTGCTCTGCAGCTCAACGGTGACCTCGCAACGATGAACGAAGAATTTCTGGGCGCGTTTGCCAAAGCTGAATTGGAGAAACATCACCTCATCTCCTACAGAACTTATGACGTGGATCCCGATTACAGGGTTTGTGTGCTCGCCGATCAAGCCACCCTTCTTGAGGATTTCATCGCAACCTATGGCACCATTCTTGAAATAGAGCCAGTCCTGATCGGAAGCTATCACTCCGATTACACCACTGCAGAAGAAATCGAAATAAGCGCGTCAGGCAGAGGATATTCTTTGCACTACACGCTCAAATCTGTGGTTGACCGCAGCCTCTGTAACTATTGTGGATTGTGCGGCCGTATCTGCCCAGAAAAATGCATTTCAGAAGAGTTGCACTTTGATTTCGCTACCTGCACGTTCTGCACTGACTGTGAAAAGCAATGCCCCGAAAAGGCCATTGATCTTCACGCCATCGAGCGCGTCAGCCTAGACATTCCCGCCCTTATAGTTCTTGGAG
>JBPCUV010000350.1:0-5536 GCA_051010975.1 Desulfocapsaceae bacterium | reverse complement strand
TTCAACGTGGCCACCACGGAACGCTGGAAGGACCAGAGTGGACAGCAGCAGGAGTCAACTGAGTGGCATCGTATTGTAGCCTGGCAAAGGCTCGCTGAAATTTGCGGTGAATACCTTCATAAAGGCTCTCGAGTATATGTAGAAGGAAGAATTCAGACCCGTAAGTGGCAGGATCAAAACGGCAATGACAGGTATACCACAGAAATCGTTGCGCGTGAAATGAAGATGCTGGATCGAAGGGAAGGTGGCTCTGGTGGCATGAGCTCACAGCAGGATCCCGGGGCAAATGAGCCGCCCTCCTATGGCAGTTCCATGGGGGAGGACGTTCCTTTCTAGATGACTTTCGTTGTCTATCGCTTTTAGAGAGGGTGCAGTCTGAGGTTTCTTCAAGTATCGCACTGGTTTCCCGATTGATTAGGGAGAATCCGGTGCGTTTTGATTTTAAGCTTTCTTTACCGCCATGTTTGATGTGCCTGAAGGTCGAGTTCCCGAGCTTGACTGAGAGGCCATCAATCCCTATTATGCTGCCATAAAAGAATATTTGATGGTTACTTAATCGTCAAGAAAACATAGAACGTTTTACTCGGCAGAATGGATTATTACAAAACTCTGGGGGTTCCTAAAGGCGCGAGTTCCGATGAGATAAAAAAGGCTTATCGGAAGCTGGCTTTGAAGTACCATCCGGACAAGAACAACGGCAACAAAGAGTTCGAGGCCAAGTTTAAGGAAATCAGCGAGGCCTATGCCGTACTTTCCGATCCTGAAAAACGCAAGCAATACGATACCTACGGTTCGACAGGTTTTCATCAGCGTTATTCCCGCGAAGACATTTTTCGAGGCTTTGATATCGACGAGATTCTGAAACAGTTTGGTTTCGGTACTTCCGGTTTTTCATCGTCAAATTTCAGAACTCATATGGGGGGTGGTTCCTCCCAGCACAATTTCAACTCATTTTTCAATCGGAATTCAGCTGCATCGGGCACTTGTGGAGGAGGCTGCAGCCAACCGGTAAAAGGCCAGGACCTGACCTATCAGCTTGCCGTATCCCTGGAAGATGTCCTCAATGGTGCCGAGAGACAGTTGACTCTGAGAAAAAACGGCAAGACAGAAAATGTGTCTGTCAAAATCCCTAAAGGAATAGAAGAAGGAAAAAGGCTTCGACTCAAAGGTAAAGGCGGCGAGGCACCGATGGGTGGAATCCCCGGGGATCTCTACCTCAAAGTTCAACTTGAACCGCATGAACTCTACGAGCGACGTGGTGAAGATCTTATTCTCACCAAACACATTTCCTACAGTGAGGTCTGTCTGGGTTCAAAAATAGAGGTGGAGTCTCTCGATGGAAAAAAATTCGTTGTGAGCGTACCATCTGGTACTAACGGTGATTCAAGACTCCGTATCAAAGGCCAGGGATTACCCAGTGGGCCGATTGGGTCCCGTGGCGATCTGTATGTAAAAATAGGCGTCAAGGTTCCTAAAAAGTTGAATGAAGAACAGAAGGATCTGATCGAATCATTGAGAAACGCAGGTTTATAGCTCTTGCATGCAGCAGCGTGCGGTGGGGGAGTGTCTGATCGGGACACTCCCTTTTTTATTTTCTTCAGAAGTGCGTGCCACAGGCGAATGGTAATTCCAGGTCTGTTAATTTAACGCTTTAGGTGGGAAAATGTTCAACAAGTCATCAGCCTTGTTCATTGTCGCCCTTGTTTTATTTGCTAAGGTCGCGGAAGTTCGTGCTGAACACGGACTCGCCATAGACAATAGCTTGAAATATCCTCCTCAATTCGAAAACTTTGACTACGTATCGGAGCAGGCCCAAAAAGGGGGCGATCTAATTCTTCACGCCATCGGCAGTTTTGACAAGATGAATCCCTTTACCCTCAAGGGCAGTGCGCCCGAAGGTCTGCAGCGGTTAGTATTCGAGACGCTCACCGAATCATCCCAGGATGAACCTTTTGCTCAGTATGGTCTGCTGGCAAAGGACATCAAAGTGGCCGAAGACGGCCTGTCTGTTACCTTCATCATAGACGATGAGGCGCGTTTTTCTGATGGTTCGGAAGTTACCTCGGAGGATGTCAAATACAGCGTCGATATGATGAAAAGCGACAAAGTTCATCCGCTGTATCCCTATTATTATGCAGATATTAATGAGGTTGAAGTTATTGATAAATACACGGTCAAGTTGAATTTCAAGAAGCAGAACAGGGAACTGCCACTCATAGCTGGTCAGATTCCGGTTATGTCTAAAAAATTCTACACTCAATTGGGATTCGAGAACCGGGAATTGGTCCCGCCGGTCGGTTCAGGGCCCTACATAGTCAAATCTTTCAAACAGGGTCGCTATATAACGTATGAACGGAACAAAAATTACTGGGCTAAAGAGCATCCGGTTCGAAAGCACATGTATAATTTTGATAGCCTCACTTATAAATATTACAAGGATCGTTCGGTGGCGGTGGAGGCTTTCAAGGCTGGTGAATTCGATCTGATGTTGGTCAATATTGCTAAACAGTGGGCCAGGGACATCGCCGGCTCTAAGGTTGAATCCGGGGCTATCATCAAAAGCAAATTCCCTCATCGAAACAATGCAGGTATGCAGGGTTTTGTAATGAATACCAGGCGAGACGTTTTCAAGGAAAGAGTAGTACGAAAAGCTGTGGGGCTGGCTTTTGATTTCGAGTGGACCAATAAGACGCTGTTCTACAATCAATACGAGAGATCGACTTCTTATTTCTCCAATTCTTATTTGGCCGCGACCGGGCTGCCGTCGACAGAGGAATTGGAACTGCTGACCCCCCTGAAAGAAAAAATACCTCAAGAGGTATTTTCCACTGAGATGCAACCGCCGACAACCGATATCTCCGGGGGCATCCGATCCAATCTTAGAGAGGCCATGAAGCTGCTGAGTGGTGCAGGCTGGACCCTTGAAGACGGGGTGCTTCAAAAAGATGGTGTCAGACTCAGTTTTGAAATAATTCTGGTGTCGCCGACTTTTGAAAGGGTCATGGCAGCGTTTACCGATAACCTGAAAAAAATAGGCATCGAAGCCTCTTATCGGACAATCGATCCGGCACTTTATACAGACAAGATCAATAATTTTGATTTCGACATGTGCGTGTTTGTCTTCGGTCAATCACAGTCACCCGGCAACGAGCAGATAAATTTCTGGCATTCCAAAGCAGCGGCACGTAAAGGTTCCAGGAACCTCTCCGGCATACAAGACGAAGCCGTGGATAGACTAATAGACAAGATTATCTATGCAGAGAACGGAGAAGATCTTACAACCGCTGTGAAGGCACTCGATAGAGTACTCTGGTATGGCTACTATCTGGTGCCCAACTGGCATCTCAGCGGCCACCGTATTGCCTACCACAACAAATTCAACATTCCTTCAACGTTGCCAACCTATTACGATTACATGTCTTTTGTGATGACCTGGTGGCACAAATAACAACTTCAGAGGGACAGATCCGGTCTATACGAGGTTGGCGTAAAAGTTAGAGGAAATAGTTCGCTGAATTCTCGTTTGTGGTGCTAACTTATTGTTCTGTTGTAGAAAATTTTTGTTTTTTTTCTTGACGCTGTAAAAACCTGCTGCTACAGTGGATTCAGATGCTCCGCTTGTTCGTGAGTATCTGTAATTTCAAGGGGCTGGAGCCTCAAGTTTGACTTGACGGTATCACACCGTCGCACTGTCGGGAGGAGATCAGAATGTCGGAACGTGTGCAAGGTAAGGTGAAGTGGTTCAACGCGAGCAAAGGGTATGGATTTCTTGAAAGGCCTGATGGAGAAGCTGATGTATTCGTGCATTTCAGCGCCATCCAGGGAGAGGGCTTTAGAACTCTTGAAGAAGGGGAGCCGGTCGAATTTTCTGTGGCACAAACAGACAAAGGGCTCCAGGCCGAAAATGTGGTAAAAGTCGGTTAAGCATCGCCGAGACCGTCTATAACCCCGAGACGTTTCCTGCGTCTTGGGGTTTTTTGTTTTTAATCCAATCTGATTTCTGGCTTCCCGGGTTATCATATTGAAACTTTTGTCAAAATCACTTGCGACCACTCTTGAGGTGGGAAAAAAGCTTGGTTCACTCTGTAAAGCCGGTGATGTCGTCTGCCTAGGCGGCGAACTTGGCTCCGGAAAAACCACCTTTGCTCAGGCCATTGCTAAAGGTGCGGGGGTTGACGAGAGAGAATACGTCAACAGCCCCACCTTTGCGGTACTTCACGAATATCGTGGCAGGATACCGATCTATCACATGGATTTTTATCGTTTGGGGTCGAGTGAGGATGTACTTGGGCTCGGGCTTGACGAATATCTCTTTGGTGACGGGCTAGCTTTAATTGAATGGTTTGAGCGGGCCGAAGATGTGCTGCCGGAATCCTTACTCATCGCGCATCTATCTTTTGTCAGCGATAACTCGAGAGAAATAACTCTGCATAGTATTGATCCCCGATGGCAGAAAAGAATTGTTGAGCTTGAAACCATGCTCAACATCATCTGAAGTTTCCCTTCCCCGGCTTGTCTAAATCTTTTTCGAGATTAGATTGATTGAGGCCTTCTGCCGTCTAATACATCATATATCATCACCGTAAACAGCATTGATTCAGGATTACTCCATGAGAAACACTACCATCAGCTTCCAAGCTTGTCAGAAAACCTATACCCGTGATCAGGATAAAGCCCGTACCCCCGAACAGACCATTGATAATTTTTATCAGCGAATAGGTGAGTTCGATATCAAGATTCTTAGTGAAGTCAAAAGAATTGATAATGGTCGGCTTGATATACCTGTCTATTTCAGTGTCTGTACCGACGAGGCCAGATCTCTGACCGGCACAAAAAAACAGATGGGTAAGGGGGCTTCACCGATCCAGTCGAAAGCATCGGCATGTATGGAACTCGCAGAGCGCTTTTCTTTTTTTGCCTTCAAAGCCGATGAAGAGAATTTTGTCAGGGGAGATTATGCCAGCCTCAGAGAACAGGGCTTTCCTCTCATGGACAGCGGCTACCTGCTGAAATCTGTGGAAGATACCAAATTGACAGTTGAAGAACTGGAATCGCTGCTTGATGGAATCCCGATGCAATGGACCTGGGCTACCAACGTAAGCAATGGTAAACAGGTGCTGATACCTTTTTCCTGGTTTTACGCAATTAACGAGTTTAACGGGCCATCAGCCGGTAATACCATCGAGGAGGCGGCATTACAGGGAATCAGTGAAATCGTTGAGCGTCATGTCTGTTCTCTGATAAACCAGCACCATATAGAGACACCCTCCATAGACAAAGCGAGCATCAAAGACCCCGTGGCCAGGGAATTGCTCGATAAATTCGAAAAGCATGGGATAGAGCTGTACATTAATGATTTCAGCCTGAATACCGGCTTGTGCAGCGTCGGAGCACTGGCCATTGACCGTGCAACCTTTCCTGAGCTCAGCGAGATTGTCTTCACCGCAGGAACCACTCCGGGACCGGATAAGGCTATTATACGGGCGATCACCGAAGTTGCTCAGTTGGCAGGAGATTTCAACACCGGCGCTAACTA
>JBPCUV010000349.1:0-2839 GCA_051010975.1 Desulfocapsaceae bacterium | reverse complement strand
GATACTTTAAATCTGCTTCGGCTTCTCGAAACTGTCTGTTTTTGAAATAGGTGCTCACCCTTCCTTTTCTCGACTCGATGTTTTGCGGATCGCTATTCAGGGTTTCGGTGAAGGCGGCAATAGCCACATAGGGTTCAGCAATAGCCTCTTCTTTCAGGGATTGATAGGTGCCGATTCGCGGGGAGAATGGATAGTCCGTCTCGTAGCGGTCCACTCCGGTGATCACCATTTTGTAAATGGCGGGGGCCAGAAGAAACTGGACTCCCTGGAGCCCTTTGCCAAGTCGATTCAATTTCAGTCTCAGATAATCAAGGGCGACGATATAGGTGTTCGAGTCGGTGTCCGTATCCTCGAAACACATCTGGGCAAACTGAGCCATCATCTGATTGGAACCATACCACCTCGGGCTCAGGTAGAGAAGCTTGGCCCGGTAGGAGCCCAACCATCGCGGATCTAGTTCAACAGCACGTTTGAACCACTTCTCCATATCCGAACGGGGAGATTTGAGGTGCATCGACAAAGCAGTTAAGGCTGCTGGAGGCCCGGGATCATGACCATAAAGCTCAACGGCTTTCTCGAGATCGGTCTGTGCATTTCTGAGAAATCGATTGAAGTCCTGACGTTGCCGTTCACTCAAAAGAAGCGTCTGGTTGGCACCGTCTAGAAAGCGAGCCCGTTCAAGATAATACATTCCCCTGACGGCAAATGGAAAATGAGACATTGGTCTGGCACTGCACCATTTATTCCAGATTTTGAGCTGCTGTAGAGCGGACAACTGTAAATAAACTTTCTCCAGCAATCGGTGTCCGTCGCTGCTAAAAGGTTTTTGGCTAAGCAGATCACGCAGAATTGTCTCAGCCTCATCGTAGTTGCCGCCAGTCACCAACTGCACGATCCGAGCGGCAGTTTCAACGGTCTCAGTCCGCTGCTTTAGAGCCTCGGTAAACTGGCTTCTATTTTCGATTTCTGAATCATTTGCCAGAGCCGACGAGAAATCGTAGAGCAGCAAGGCCGTCAGCAAGGCCGTCAGCAAGGCCGGGAACCAGATCAGGTTGCGGAGAAATAGGGGCATTCGTCTGGCTTCCGTTTTGATGAGTCTGTCTGGAGTTGGTCGGATCAATCGTTTCTAATCATTGATTGGAGTTCTGATATGAAGACCAGTCATTACTTGACCCGGGTCTTTATCTCTTCGAGAATGTGATGGGACAGCGGTTCATCTCCGAATACGCCAACCCTGATGGTGAGGTTGGTCAGATCTTTGGACGCCCGCGTAATGGTTAACAGAACCTTATCTTCCTGTAGAGTGCGAAGTTCATAGGCAACTCGATGTTGGTTTGCATCCCTCAAAGTTTCTTTGATGGAATTGTCACGGATGGCCGTGTCGGCGGCTTCGACGACGTCCTGAAATCCTCCTTCGATGGTGGCATTGAGGTCTCCGCTGACGTAGCCAACGGTACCCGCAGCGGCACCGCCAAGTATAAGAACGCCGCATCCCGTGAGGTGGAAGAGCGCAGAAAGCATCAACAGGAGCCTCACCGAGGCAAGTATGGGGGAGTGTGTCATTATGGGTCAGTTATCAAGATGGGTGTAATTATTCTGGTTCACTTCGGGGCTTGCTGGTTCTCAGATGAAGGGGGAAGTTTAAACCGATGGATCTTGCTCACCATGGCTCGTTTAATTATTGTCTCAGTGCCACCTTCGGAAACCAGCGTCAGATGATCCGGTTCAATGGTCAGATCAACGCCTTCCAGATCACCTCCACTGACCAGTTCGACGACATAAAAAAATCTGTCGGTGGGTATGGTCGAATCCTGAGATTCAAGTTCTGTCAATTTCTCCACTTGGACTTCCTGCATTGCCCTGGAGAGCATTTCCTGGTCGACGACGAGGTGATTGTCATCTGCCTGTTTGTCCGTTTGCCGTGAGGCGTCGGTTTTCAGTTGCAGAATTCGTTCCGAACTGGAAACCAGTGATTCTATTTCTGAGCGGTTAACTACCACCAGCAGCAAGCCCAGGAAAAGCATCACTAGTATGATGCTTTTAATCCTGATTCCGAAAATACTTAGTGGTGCGGATTCTTCGTTTTTCATCTGAAGCGTGAATCAACGGTTGATCATGGACCGGCGGCGGAACTTAGTTGTCCCGCAATAACCTGGCTAAGCTCTCCAATTATATCGTTTTCTCGCCATCTGTGCCAGTACTGCGTTAGACATCGCCCTGTAGCAGCAATTCATGGTGATATAAGCTCAAGTCATCTCATACTGGAGACTGCTAGACTACGGTGATTGCTTTTGGTTCCACCGACGGCTCGCTCATGCCTTGTCTGGGGTATTTCCTTGAACTTATGTCGATCATTACAAAACATGTAATCTTGGGTAGAAGGTAGTGGATAACAATAATATAAGTTGCCGATTAACAACTATACAGCTTGACACCTATGTGTCGCTCTGCTAGGTTCTGTGCATATGCTGTTTAATTGATCGGTTAATTAGATTGGCTGCGCATACTTGCAGTGAGAATGGACATATGTGGTACTTTCGGTAGAGGGTTTTTTCGGGTACTTTTGTCCTGCATTACTGTCGTGTCAGATGGCCGACAGGCAGCCGCGAGATCATCGTCAGGCTGCTGAGAGAACAAACAACCGGTTGCTCGGTTTCGCTAAACGCACCGGTTTTTGTCTTTTGAGCAATTGATCAGTACTATTGCCCGCAGTGCTGGCAGGTAAGTGTGACATCCATAATCCAGTGTGAGAGTGTATCATGAAAATTGTAGAAATCGAAAAAACCAAATCAGAGAGTCCGGAAAGCCTGCCTTCCCGAGAGCGACGTAATCTGTTGAG
>JBPCUV010000348.1:0-6822 GCA_051010975.1 Desulfocapsaceae bacterium | reverse complement strand
GCGGACCCGACCACAGATGATGTCACCTTTCTGCAATTCCTGGTAGTGGGCGAATAGTGATTTGTTGTCGGTGATGATCCGGGGAACGTCGGTCAAAAGATCATCTCCTTGAAACGCTGGTGGTATTTGGTCAGATCTTCCTGGCAGGTTCCGCAGAATAGCAGTACATCGCCGTTGACCTGGCTCGTGTCACTGTCGTGGGTGAAACTGCCGTCACTGTTCTGAGTATAATGAGAGGTGAGCAGCACATCGTTGGCAAGTTCGAAGAAGACCTCGTCATTGCCGCAGGTGGGACAGGCAAGTCGATTGGCGATTCCCGGTGTACGAATGGTTGGCATAATGATCGTTCAGATAAAGAGAATTACTCTAATCCCGGGCTTGTTATTGCTGCTTTTATTCCGCCAGGTCCGTATTCCGAGATGGTTTTGACTTCACTGTCCAGTGTCGCCCCTGGCTCAACCACCAGATTGGTAGCAGCCACCTTCCCGTTAATGGAGCTGCTTTTTCTGACGGTAACCATTTCAGCGTCTATGTTGCCTTCCATTGTGCCGTGACAGACAAAAGTCGCAACCTTTATATCGCCGTGGATTCGGCCCGATCTGCTCAAGATCAGATAATCACCGTTGATGGTGCCGTTGACAGTACCGTCAATTCTGGTTTTGCCTTTAAAGTGTAACTCCCCGGTGATAGTCATGTTCTGGTCGACGATGGAAGAAATAGCGTCGCTCTCGGATTTGTGGAATAGTCTGACCAGGTTGTTCTTAATTTTGGACATCAGTGTTAGGTGAGGTCGATAACGTATGGGATAGATCTGCCACTTGCATAAATTTGGCGGGATTTACGGGTCTTTCGCGCAGTCGAATTTCATAGTGCAGGTGTGGACCAAGAGAACGTCCAGAACTGCCTACTAGCCCGATGATCTGCCCCCGCTTTACTGATTCGCCTTTCTTCACGACGTAACTTTGCATATGACCATAGATGGTGCGGTAGCCGTTGCCGTGGTCGATCTCCACGTAATTCCCATACCCGCCATTAACAAATGCTTTGACCACCACTCCCGCCGCGGTCGCCCGTATTTTTGTACCGTGCTTACCACGTATATCAACTCCTACATGAAATCCCTGTTTGTTGTTCAGTGGATCAGTTCTTTGCCCATATTTCGAGGTAATCGCTCCATTGACAGGTCTACCCAGTGGCATGTATTCGATGGTGTGCAGGTAGGTATCGACCTTCTTTATCAGTTCTTCATAGGAGGGTTCATCCACCGGTATGAAAGGTCCGCCACTGTTTTCGGGTGCATCGGGGCTGCGCTTTATAATCTCGACACCGATATTGGTCATTACCGATTCGATTAGCTCGCTGCGGGCATGTAAATCGCTGATCGCACTGTTCATCAGCGTAACATTTTCAAGTTGGAGATTGGTATTTTTTAGATCGTAATGGACTTTCTGATTGTTGAGTTTATACTCATACTCCTTCTTAAGAGACTCTATCTGTGCCTGCTTTGACTCTTCCAGTCGGGCAATCTGCTTCTGATAGAGGGCAAATACCTGTTCCTTATTGGACAGTTCAGTTTGAAGTTCGCCCACCAGCTGACTCAAGTGGTCACTGGTGAACAGCGACCCACCGCCTGTGAGAGTTAAAACAAAGGTGGTGCAAATGGATACCAGACAGACTGCTGCTGTCAGGAGGGTCTTCTTGCGAGAGAACTGAAATGAGGAGGAACGGCCGTCTTCTCCGGTGATGATAATATGGAAACGATCAGCCATAGGCGGGTAGCTAGTTGTGTGTTCTAGTTTTTGTCTGTATAATCCGCCAGTTGCGAAAAAGCCTCAAGTACTGATTAAAATTATTGTACTGTTTATACTAACAAAGTTCAAATTTTCAATAAAAAAAGGTAGTTCAGCTGGATTGGACGACCTAATTCACCATGTCCACAATACTTTCCTGCAGATCAATCGGTAAGGCATACGGAGCTCAGAAACTGTTCTCAGGTCTTGATCTGGTTATCAATGACGGAGATCGCGTCGGGTTGATCGGTCCGAATGGCTCGGGTAAATCAACTTTGCTTAAAATTCTCTGTGGTCTCGAGGACCTGGACAGTGGTGTCATCGACAGGCGCAATAACGTTATCCTCAGTTATCTTGCCCAGGCAGATGCATTCCATGAAGACCTCGGGCCGCTCGATAATCTGCTTGCATCGCTGAAATCTTCACCGCTTCCTGAAGCCCAGAAGCTCAATCGAGCCCAGGCGCTGCTCAGCAGAATCGAGCTTGAAGATCAGGATCGTCCCGTCTCGCAGTTGTCGGGGGGCTGGCGCAAACGACTTTCCATCTGCCGGGCATTGGTAATCGAGCCGGATCTGCTGGTTATGGATGAGCCGACCAACCATCTTGACATAGAGGGCATCGTCTGGCTGGAAAGGCTCATAGGCAGCAAATCTCCCCTGAGTCCGCCGACCTTTTTTGTGGTCAGCCACGACCGCCGTTTTTTGGAAACCTGTACCAACAGAACTATTGAGCTTTCTGCCACCTATCCAACCGGGATTTTTCAGGTTGACGACACCTACTCCAGCTTTCTGGAAAAGAAAGTCGAATTTCTCGATCAACAGCATAAACTCGAAGAAAAGCTGGCCAACAAAATGCGACGTGAGACGGAGTGGCTGAGAAGGGGGCCCAAGGCCCGTACTACCAAGGCGAAATATCGTATTGACGAGGCCTACCGCTTGCATGACCAACTTGATTCGGTAAAAGAGCAGAACCGGGTTGCCCAGCATATCGGTATTGATTTTACCGCCACCGGCAGGAAGACTAAGAAGCTGATGGAGGTGAGCGGCCTGGGTTTGACCGTCGACAACAAGAAGCTGTTCAGCGATCTCAGTTTCACCGTTTCACCGGGTACCAGAATCGGGCTGGTCGGCAGAAACGGGTGCGGGAAATCGAGCCTGCTGAATCTGCTCTACGCTTGTACCCGGGATGAAATCCAGGCCGGGCAGGGCAATGTAAGGGTGGCCGACAACCTGGCAGTGGTCAATTTTACCCAGGATCGCAAGACGATCGACCAACATGTTTCTTTACGCAGGGCGCTTGCCCCGGAAGGTGATTCGGTGGTATTCAGGGACCGGTCCGTACATGTGGTTTCCTGGGCAAAGCGGTTTCTGTTCAGGCCGGATCAGCTTGATACGCCGGTCGGTAGCCTGTCAGGAGGTGAGCAGGCCCGGATCCTGATTGCCGATCTGATGCGGCAGCCGGCCGATATTCTATTGCTCGACGAACCGACCAACGACCTTGATATCGCTTCTCTGGATGTGCTGGAGGAAAGTCTGCAGGAGTTCAAAGGTGCTGTGGTCCTGGTCACCCATGACCGCTACCTGCTCGATCGAGTCTGCGATGCGGTCCTGGGGTTCGTTGAAGGCGGTGAAATCACCATGTTCAGCGACTATCTGCAGTGGCTCAGAGCGGTGAATGGCGGCGCCACCAAACCAGGTGAAGCTGAAAAGGTAGAAAAGAAAAAGAAACCGGCAGAGAAAAGTAGAAATTCGGGAAGGCTCTCCTATCTGGATCAACTTGAATATGATCGGATGGAAGAAAAAATCCTTGACGGTGAAAAGACCTGCGCAGAGCTGGAAAAAAAGATAGAAGACCCATCGTTGGCCGCAGACCCTGCCAAACTGCAGCCGGTTTGGGAACAGCTTGACCAGGCCCGTCGGGAGGTGGAACAGCTCTATCAGAGGTGGGATGAGCTGGAACGTAAAAAGATGCAATGATCAACACCTCGACAACTATGGGACAGGACTGGCACATGACACGGATTATCAATCTCGAGCAGATCAAAGAAATTTGCAGAAGTATTGATTTCGCACCGCTTATTGAAGAGGGATTTGGGGCCTATTCAGATGGCAAGGTCGTGGTTCCACCTGTGGGTGAAATGTCGTTTGCGGCGCCTCCTGGAGACACCCACATAAAATACGGCTATATCAAAAACGATGACTGTTTCGTGGTAAAGATAGCCTCCGGTTTCTATGAAAATCCGGGGCTCGGGCTACCGTCCAACTCAGGTTTGATGCTGGTATTTTCTCAAAAAACCGGACTGTTGCAGACAATTCTACTCGATGAGGGCTACCTTACCGACGTCCGGACAGCCGTGGCCGGGAGGATTGCGGCAAAGTACCTGGCTGCTCAAGAAGTAGAGACCATCGGTATTTTGGGAACCGGTATTCAGGCCCGTCTGCAGGTCCTCGAGCTGAGGAGCCTCACGCCCTGCAGGGATTTGGTGGTCTGGGGGCGAAGCGAGCAGCGGCTTGAGGATTACCGGATCTCTCTTGAGAAGGAGGGGTTCTCTGTGACGACGACGCTGGAGGCCGCAGAGGTTGCCTCCGCCTGCAATCTGATAGTCACCGCTACTCCTTCGGCTACACCGTTGTTGACAGCCGATCTGGTTCGCCCGGGCACCCATATCACAGCCATGGGGTCGGATACGCCGCTCAAGCAGGAACTCGATCCCGACATTCTTGCCAAGGCCGATCTGGTTGTTGCCGACAGTCTTTCACAATGCAGAGAACGGGGTGAAATCAGCAAAGCCATTGAGGCAGGCAGACTGGTAGAACGAGACATCATCGAACTTGGCGAAATCATCAACGGCAGGGTTCAGGGGCGCACCACAAAAGAGCAGATAACGGTTGCTGATCTCACCGGCGTAGCGGTCCAGGATATCCAGATCGCCAAGGCGGTTTGCGAAGGGCTTGTTGACTCAAGAGAAAAGGAGTAGGCCGATGATCATGTACCACTCAACCCGGGGCGGATCCCCCCCGGTGTCTTTTGATCAGGCAGTACTGCAGGGGTTCGCAGAAGATGGCGGCCTGTTTGTGCCTCATCCTATTCCTCATCTGTCGCGGGCGCGGTTGGAGCGATGGAAATCACTTGACTATGTTGCCCTGGCCAAAGAAGTTATGAGTTGTTTCATCGATCCAGAGATCGTCCCGAAACAGGACCTGGAACGTCTCCTGGCTGCCAGTTTCGCACCCTTCGAACAGGCTGACCCTCCGCTTGCCTCGCCAGAGCAGGACGGGCAAAACTGGATAATGGAGCTCTTTCACGGCCCGACGCTGTCGTTCAAGGATGTGGCCATGGGTTTTTTGATCGAGCTAATGGACTATTTCCTGGAAAAATTAGATGAGCGACTGTCGCTGATCCTCGCCACCACAGGAGATACTGGCCCCGCTGCCGCCTACGCTGTGGCGGACAAAAAACGCATTTCTTGTTGGCCGCTCTATCCAGCTCAGATGATTTCCCATGAACAGGAACTGCAGATGACGACCATTGGGGCCTCCAACGTCTGTCCGGTTGAGGTGCAAGACTGCAGAAATGGTGGCGACGACCTCGATGTTGTCGTTGCCCGCTTATTCGGCGATGAACAGCTCAGGAAACGGCTGAAGCTCTCAAGTGTTAACTCTATCAATATCGGCCGGGTACTGATGCAGACGGTCCACTACTTTTATGCCTATTTCAGAACGGTTGAGCGGCCCGGCGACCAGTTGGTCTTTTCGATACCGGCAGGGGCCTTTGGCAATCTCTGCGGTGGCGAACTCGCTAGAGAAATGGGGCTGCCAATTGAGTTTATCTGTGCGACCAATAAAAATAGAACACTGCATCGCATTTTTAGTGAAGGTATCTTTGAAAAATCAGTGCTTCAACAGAGTATATCATCGGCCATCGATATCGTGATTCCCTATAATTTCTGGCGCTTCCTCTACTTTCGCTGCGGCGCTGATACGACGGTGGTCAACAAGGCGGTAACTGAGTTCGAGCGCTATGGCAGAGTACAGTTTGACGACACTACACAGAGCAAATTGCGACAGGGGGTTGTTTCTACCTCTGTCTCGGACGAGCAGACGCTTGACACCATTGCCACTACCTTCGACCGGACGGGTTATCTTCTCGACCCTCATGGGGCGGTGGCAGTCGCCGGAACTGAGAAGTGCAGATCGAGTTTTGCAGAACACAGCCGATTCGTGAGTGTGGCAACCGCCCATCCGGCAAAATTTCCCGAGGTTATCAAAAAGGCTCTTCCCAGAGGGCGGCAACTTCCGGATTCTGCCTTCCATCACTCCATCGAAGAGGCAAAAAAAGCGGAGACAAAAGCACTGATCTGCACCTACGATGAACTCGAACGGCGTTTGGTGGATGAAATCGATACCAGCCTTCAGCGCAGAACCCCGAACTTTTGACACGGTAGCAAGGGATATGGCACAATTTACGGTTTTGACCAGTCGGGACATCGGAAGTATTCTTAAGCGTTACACTCTCGGTAAACCACTTTCCTATGGTGCGTTGGATGGTGGGCTGGCAAACTCCAGCGTGAAGATCGAGACGGAATCCGGGCGCTATGTACTTTCAGTCTGCGATGAAAAGGAGATGGATGAGATCTCCCGACTGTGCGCACTGCTTCACTATCTTGAAAAACATGACTTTCCAACCACCCGGGTGATTGCTACCAGGGAGGGCGAACACTGCATCGACTATCAGGGAAAACCTCTTTACATCAAACGCTATATAGACGGTGAAGTAGTCAGACAACTTGCTGCGCATCAGCTTTTCGAGGTCGGAGCGACCCTGGCTGGACTGCATGAGCTTCCGCCTTATCCCGGTCTGCCAGAGCGATTTTCCTACGGCATTGAGTGTTTCGACGAGCTCAAGGAGATGGTTTCGGCAGAGTCATATTATCAGTGGCTGTCGACCTGCAGGAAGCGGGTGGAAGATGCCCGGACAGAGGCGCTGCCGAGAGGGTTCGTTCATGGTGATCTGTTTTTCGATAATATGGTGT
>JBPCUV010000347.1:0-4605 GCA_051010975.1 Desulfocapsaceae bacterium | reverse complement strand
TCGATATTGATGATCGGCTTGATCTTGGTGAAGATCACTCCCAGCATCTCGTCAAGATCCATGATGCGGTGAAAGGAAGCGAACACATCACCAAACAGCGCTAGTTCTTGTTCCGTAAGATAGAATTCGTCGGCCATGACGCTCCCTCGTCAGTGTTGGTCAACGTGCGAAAACGAACTATTGAATGAGTGTAAATATAGTTTACACCACCCCATGCCAAATGGCTATGTTCTTTACATGGTTTGAGCAAAACATCTGCCCAAAGTAGTCGGTGTGTTCCTGTGGTCATTTAATTTTACAATTAATAACAAGTACATATTTAATTATTCAGTGATCAGCTGAGTGGCAAGCCTTGTCTGGCACATTCCTGGCAATGTAGAGAGGCAAGAGAAAAAGGGGCAGCTCAAACGAGCATTTTTCAAACAACTGGTGAACAAAGACAACTTGGCGACCAGAATGGTAGCCGACACTTATCAGAGGGGGTACCGAAATGAATGGACTGGATCAACTTATTGTAGCTTTATGGTTTCTGCCTGTAGCGCTTTTCATCGTTCTTCCTCTGTGCTTAAGCTGCATGTGGGGAATCATCTCTCTGCTGACCAGCTCGTTTCGGAAGGTGGCCCCGGCACAGGGGCCGCCGGCGGTCGCAGAGGCTCCTGCTGGATAGCATTGACAAACCCAGGGAGTGGTTGGCTGACAATCGAGCGCTCCCTGGTTGAATATAGACTCCATCCGGCTAGAAAAACTCTGGGATATCGCCATATCAACCGTTTTCTAGCTTATGAGAGGGTTGACTCCCTTCAGCCCTCTCATTATCTATGACAGTGGATATTTAATTGGTATTTGCTCCCTTCTTTTAACTTAATACTGACCATTTTTCTCCATACGGCTTTTATGAAAGAACCTGGAAAGGCTTTGATTGGTGACTCATCAGGCTCTGCGGTTTCAGCCCGATTCGAGTGGACGATGATAAACGTCAACGAGCCGACGCAGCAGGGTGACGCTCATCTGATAATCGTTGATGAAAACGACTGTGTGCTGATTGATGCCGGAACTCGGGAGCTGGCCGAACGATCGCTGCTGCCGTTTCTCAGAAAGCGCTCGATAACTTCACTCGATCTGGTATTCATCAGCCACGCTCATGTAGATCACTACGGCGGACTCGATGCGCTGTTGGATCATAATATCGAGATAAAAAAACTCTATTTCAATCTTCCTGACCGGGAACGGTGTGAGCGTGAAGTGCCGTGGGGCTGCGACTACCAGGATGTGCAGCGAATTCGACACCGATTGGAGTCCCGGGGCATCGAACTGACCCAGGCTCGAACGGGGTGGCGGCAGCAGCTCGGAGATCAGAGTCATGTCGAAATCATTTATGCGTTCGACGGGGCGTCCCCTCCGATGGACAAGGCCGATATAAATGATACGTCACTGGTCATGAAGCTCTGCTATGGCGACTTCGGTTTCCTATTCACCGGTGATCTCAACGAAGACGTTGGCACCTATCTGGCGGAGACCTCGGATAAGCTCTCTGCCGATGTGCTTAAGATACCCCACCACGGTATAGAGCCGGTGGCGCCCGAAACATTTTTTGAAAAGGTTGCCCCCCGCTGCGGGCTGGTGTCGGCTCCAGCTGACTTCTGGCGGGGCAAAATGGGAACCAGAATCAGGAGTTGGTTTAGGGAACGAAACATACCGGTATACGTCAGCGGAATGTTGGGGAACGTTTCCGTCATCGTTGATGGCGGTGCATTGAAGATACGACCAGAGCTTGCCGAAATTTCATAACCGAAGTAAAGGAAGGAGCAGCAGAGTAAATTGCAGGTACCTTCCAACCACTGAACCGTGACTGAATCATGCCCATTCCAGCACTGACCCCAGAGGGGTGTACCGACCGGCGCAGTTGTCTTGCTCAGGATTTTGACGGTGATCTAATCATCATCTCCAACCCGAGAAATCTTTACTATTACGCAGGCTTTCTGCCTCCCTTTCCTTCGCTCTCACAATGGGGGCCGGCCTATTTGCTGCTCGAAGTTAACGAGGGAGAGACGACGCTGCTTTGTCACAATTTCGCCGAAGCTGCGGCGGAGAGATCCTATACGGATTCAATGGAGATCTGGGGCTGGTACAACGGTGTGAAGAACCCGGACCAGGAGATTTTTTCTCAGGGGGCCGGAATACTCGGTGAACTCATCAGGTCCAGATACAGATCAGCCCGAATCGGAATTGAGTCAGGCTCTTTTCCGCATATTCCTGGCTTGAGTCCGGCGAAATTCACTGACGTATCATCGCCTATAGCTCTACAGCGGCGATCCAAATACCCCGATGAACTTGCCTGTATCCGTGCGGCCCAGGAAGCGGCCCTGGCCGGCCATCAGGCCGCCCGCCAGGAAATACGGGCCGGGATAAGCGAGCTTGAGCTGTTCAATTATATTTGCGGGGCGGTGACCGAGGCGGCCGGTGTCCCGGCTATGCTGATTGGCGACATCATCAGCGGGCCCCGTACGCTGGAAATCTCAGGCGGTCCAACCAGACGGGTCTTAGAGCAGGGCGATACGGTAATTCTTGATCTCAGTCCGGTGGTGGGGGGCTATCGGGCCGACTATACGGCGACCGTCCTGGTCGATGCGACTCCAGATCGGCGGCAGCTCGATCTGGAAACGACGCTGCAGGAAGCCCTGGAAGAGGGGAAACAAAAGCTATGGCCAGGGACCAGAGCCGCAGATATCTATTGGTCGGTGAAAGGTTGTATGGAGAAGCGTGGCTTCGGTGACGGCTTTACTCACCATGCCGGACATGGTCTTGGACTTGGTCACCCCGAAGCCCCTTTTTTCGTCCCACATAGTGACGAGGAACTTGTCGCAGGCGATGTGGTAACGCTGGAACCCGGATGCTATGAGCCGGGGTGCAGCGGCCGCATCGAGCATGTGTTTCTGGTAACCGAAGATGGCCCCGAGCAGTTGACCCGCCACGACACACGCTTTACCCTGTGAGCAACACAAACAAAAAACCGGGAAGCAGTCTGGTTTCGATAATAAATTTAGTGAACCAACGGTTGGACAATGAAACTCAATGACCCATTCGGGCGTATGGAGCGGCGGCATCAGGTCGGCTACGAAGCCGTGCGCGATTCCATGTTCCGTAACAATATCGACACCGTCACAGGTGCTCGGACAATCATCAAAGACACGAAAAAACGGGCGTTTAAATTCGTCGTCGCAGCCATAGTTGCAGGGCTGCTGACCTATCTACTGCTGCCCAAAGCCCTGGTCGCTGTTGGCGCCGTGATTGCTCTGGCCGGTGCCTGGGTGACTGCCTGGACGATCAATGGAGAACGCTATATCAATCGCTATATTGAAGAGGAACTCTCCAGTGATAGAAAGGAAACTGACCCCGCCGGAACTTAAGAGTCAGATCTGCTGCCGATTATTTTCCCGATTTGACCAATCGTGGAGCCCAGAACATCATACCCTCCCTCTCATATTCCTCCTGGAACTGCTCTCCAGTCCATTTCTTGACCTGGTCGAGGTAGCCGTGGCGCATGACTTTGAAAGTGATGGTATCGGCTTCATCAAAAGATGAGGAATTGATCTGGGTAACACCTTGATAAGGGGTGACGCCGAGATAGACCCAGGCCGCATCTTCAGTTTGATAGTCGTCGGCGACCCGGTAAACGATGTGGGAGCCTTCCGGATCGGTGTGAATCTTTATTTTCACCGCCTCCTTCGAGGCACATGAGCTGAGCAGGAATGCGGTGGTGACCAGCCATAACAGGATAAGGATGTGCTTTTTCATTGGGCTACCTTGATTCTTGGATTGTCGCTTGAGACTATTCTTTTTCCAGCTCACTGTGCACATCGATGGCCTGAGCCCGGGCTTCGGCCTCCGATTTGTGCCGCCTGTTTATCCAGAAAGTTGTGATAGCGTAGTGATAGCCGTCCTTCTGGAGTTGGACGGTGATCTTTTCTGAATCTTCTCCTCGCCAGACCACTTGGGCAGGTGTCCGGCCCAGGTTGGTGTTGTCCTTGAGATTGACGATCTCAGCTCCTTCCGGTGTGCTGTTGATGTTGGCAGCGCCATATTTGGTTCCGCCGGCGCAGCCGGCTACCAGCAGCATCAGCGCGCCAGCCAGCAGTAACAAAAGCAGGTGTCGGCGTGTTCCGCTCTCTGATCTTTTCATATTCGAGGCCGTTGCAAAAGTTAGGAGGTTTCTACGGGCGTACATGATACTTAGTTTCGAACTGCCCGATGGCGCGCCCGGAGGGATTCGAACCCCCGACACCCAGGTTCGAAGCCTGGTGCTCTATCCAGCTGAGCTACGGGCACGCAAAGTAGACGAAAGTGCCTACTGCAGCATATCTCCAGTTGATATGAGAGGTGCCATCATTACCACGATTGCAAGCAAGGGTCAACTCCAAGGGTCAACTTCTTGATGAATTGCACCAACTAATCTTTGGTTTTGATTATGCTGGTCAAAACTATCATATATCACTCTCGTGATTCAAGATCCCGGCCCAATTCGTCAGTGAATTTGAAGCTGAGAACGTCTCTGCCTGGGTAACGCTTTTTAAGAGTCTCGGTCATAGCAGGTAATACTTTATCACA
>JBPCUV010000346.1:0-8809 GCA_051010975.1 Desulfocapsaceae bacterium | reverse complement strand
CTATACCCTAAACTGGCAACAGGCCCATGCCTACATTGACTACCTCAACAACCAGAGATTTCAGGACAAATCAACCTGGCGTCTGCCGACCATGGAAGAACTACTCACCATTTTGCGGCCGCCCACGGTAGAGCGGGACATCTGTCTGGATCCAAGCTTTGCACCCACAATTCACTGGCTCTGGTCCGCCGATCACTGCACCAAAAAACAAGCCTGGATGGCAGACATCGTCGAGAGCTACATCGGACGGCAGGACCTGGATGGCAGTGCCTCGGTATGCGCCGTAAGCAGCTATTGAGGTCGGTCAATCAAAGGTTCATCTGACTCCCGCTTTGCTGCGATCACCCTAGATCCGGTTCGACTAACAATCGTACTAACTCACCAGTTGAAACGACATCTCGGGAGTAGGCCGGGTGATGAGTGCAATGAATTCCTTTACAGGGAGCAGTTAAAAAATTTTCTTATTAATATCGTGGCTCATTTCCAAGAGATGAGGCAGCAGGACTTTCCCGCAGATGGTTCATGTCGGCAGGGTTTCTCGACGCCTTGATGAAAGGCCTCTCGATATACGAGTAGGTGAATGCCGACAAGGCATAACTGGCGAGACCCGCCATGATGAACAGCGGGATCTCGATGGGATAGTAATCGGTGAAATAGGTCGATATTCCCCGGACAACGCTGATCATCATCGGGTGTACGAGGTAGAAGCTGAAACCGACCAGGCCGACCGCCCGAAGCGGTAGAAAATTCATAATTGAATCGAGCAGTGAATTTCCCGACAACAGGGTGAGAAGGATAAGCAAACCGGCTCCGAGACCGAACCAGCCGCTCCGGGTCACCGCATCTATGTGCTCAAGACCCGGAACCAGATGGGCCGAGATCAGCAGACAGATCACCAGCAGCAGCAACCCGCAGCCTGAGAGGATACGCCTGACAGCAGGTCGACTGAGCAGTTCGCTCCAGGAATCCTGCAGCCAGTGATACCCGTAGGCCATGCAGATCCCAGTGAGGAAGATACCCAGCATCGGCCGCATGGTGACGTTGTTGCCATAGAGGGGAATAACATCGATGGTTATAAAACGGTTGGCAACAAAGGCGAGCAGTCCGATAAAAATGATTGACGGCCAGAGCCGCTTCCTGGCCAGAGGCACGTTGGCAATCATGACCAACGGCAGGAGCAGGTAAAAAAACATTTCCTGGGCAACGGTCCAGTAGTGACCATCGGCCTGGAGAAAAAGGTAGTGCCTGATCGCCACGTCAAACTTGCCGAGGAACAGGATTGTCACCGTTATCATGACATAGTACATGGGCACGATGCGCTTTATCCTACGGGTGATGTAGCGGCCCAGGTAGGCAGGGGAAAGGGCCCGGTCCGGCTGGCGTATGAACGGACTGGTCAACAGGAATCCGCTCAGACAAAAAAACAGCCAGACACCGAAGATACCGCTGCCCCTCAGCACACCGCTATGCTGGCCGAGAACGAGCAGGGCGGCCAGCCCCCTGATGCCGTCCAGGGCGCCGAAGTTCACCCCGGAGGACGGCTTTTTATTGTTGATGTCGGTAAAGGCCGGGAAGGTCCTGAGGGTTTGTGTTGCAAGAAAAACATAGAACAGAATTGCCAGGATCAGCGGGAGCACTGTCCCGATAAAGAAATTTGGCAGAATAAGATCGTCTTTCAGGACCAGGTGCGGATCACCCGATGTCGCACTGATGCTTACGTGGTCATCGGCCAAGGTATAAGCGTCTATATTGGCTCCGGGCGCAAATGAGTTATAAATTTCAGTGTGGTCGAACTCTATGTCTTTGCCATAGTAACTTGTCAGTACGATGGAATAAATTTTCACATCGCCGGACTCAGATCCGGGATCCAGCCGCAGCCTCCTGGCCACATGATCATCTAGTTTAACCGGCTGGACCGAGCGTTGGCCGGCTGTAAACTCCCTGGAGCGTTTACTCTTTTGCTCCTTGAAGCCCTTAAAGTCAATCCCGCTGGAATAATAGATGGCGATGACGTCGTCATGATCGAATTCCGCATCGATCAAAACTTTTGAAAAACTTGACAACGCGACATAGGAAAGCAGCATCTTCAGCGCCATGAAGATGCCAATCGAGACAACAATCCGGCTGATTATCAAAACCCGGTGTAGCATCGAATTATACCCAGATCTCCCTCGAGAGTATGCGTCTTTATATCTTATTAACGGACGTGGTCAGCGTGAAAATATATAGCAGGCTGGTCAGCAAAACACATCTGTTTTATCACCAGGTAACATTTTACTTTGTATCCTGTAAAACAACTTGGATGCTCGGACGGTAACGGATATATTCTCTTCAAATAAACGAACATTGGCCAGGGAACCACAAAAAAGGAAACCAGAATGGCAAAAAACAAGACGGCACTGATCTTCGGAGCCGGTCCTGCAGGACTGACCGTTGCATACGAACTCCTGAAAAAGACCGACTATCTGCCGATAATATTCGAGGCAAGCGACGAGATTGGCGGCATATCTAAAACGGTAAACTACAAGGGAAACCGAATAGATATTGGCGGCCACCGCTTCTTCTCGAAATCTGACCGGGTAATGGAGTGGTGGCTCAACATTCTTCCTTTACAGGAAATGCAAGGTGATGAACAGATCAGTACCACTATCAGCTATCACAATAAGAGCAAAACCATCGATCAACAGGAAAGCCCTCCAACCCCGGAAACGACCGATAAGATAATGCTTATCAGGAGTAGGCTGTCCCGAATATTTTTCCTTCGAAAGTTTTTTTCCTACCCGGTATCCCTCTCTTTTGAGACGTTCAACAATCTCGGCCTGGTCAGGATGATCAAGATAGGCACGAGTTATATTCGGGCCCGCCTGTTTCCCATTCGGGACGAGAAATCACTGGAAGATTTCTTTATCAATCGTTTCGGTAATCAATTGTACCTGACCTTCTTCAAAGACTATACCGAGAAGGTCTGGGGAGTACCCTGCAGTGAGATTACCGCAGAATGGGGAGCCCAGAGGATTAAAGGGCTGTCCATTACCAAAGCGGTCCTGCACGCCCTGAAAGCACCCTTTAAAAAGACGGAAGGTATTGAGCAGAAAGATACCGAGACCAGCCTCATCGAACAATTTATGTACCCAAAGCATGGCCCCGGTCAGCTATGGGAGGAAGTGGCCCGCTTAATTCAAGAACAGGGCGGCCAGATCCATTTCAACAAGAAGGTTACAAAAATTGTCTATAACGGCGAAGCAATCGACAGCATCACGGTAACTGACACAATTTCCGGTGACCAGGAAATACATAATGGGGATCTGTTTTTCTCGACTATGCCGGTCAAGGACCTGATCGATGGAATGGAAGGGAGTTTGCCAGAGCGGGTACGCGAAGTCGCAGGGAACCTTTCCTATAGAGATTTTATAACCGTTGGCCTGCTGTTGAAAGAGTTGAAAATCAAGAACAGTACCGACAGTAAAACACCGAACGATATCATACCGGACAACTGGATATACATCCAGGAGCGGGAGGTCAAGCTCGGCAGGTTACAGATTTTCAACAACTGGAGTCCCTATCTGGTCGCCGATCCTGATAAGGCATGGATCGGCCTGGAGTACTTCTGCAGCGAAGGAGATGAATTATGGGAAATGGCCGACAAGGACTTTATCGGCTTTGCCATAGATGAGCTTGCCAGCATTGACATCATAGAAAAAGACAAGGTCATTGACTCCACCCTGATACGTGTGCCAAAGACCTATCCCTCCTATTTCGGGGCCTATAATGACTTTGATATTGTAAAGGATTTCGTGATGCAGATCGAGAACCTGTTTCTTCTCGGCAGAAACGGGATGCACAAATACAACAACCAGGACCACTCCATGCTGACCGCGATGGTATCGGTCGATAATATCGTCGCCGGAATCACCTCAAAGAAGAACATCTGGGAGATAAATACCGAAGAGGATTACCACGAAAAGAAGGAGGAAGAGGCCTGAACGCAAGTTGAAGAGTTGTGGTTCTATTCGGCCCGCCACTGCTCGTAGGGAAGCATTGCCTCCTCCCTCTCTTTCTGCCAAGCACGAAACAATAGTATCACCACCAGAGCGATATAGAATAGAATCACCGGATAGGCTGAGAAGAGCGGCCGGGTGATGGGCCAGAGGGTAATGTATACAAAGGAAAGAACGCTGACCAGGGAAAACAAACTGCCAAGCACGACAAATCCATAGAGCACCTCGACACTGAACCGCCGCCTCCAGGCCTCCCGCAGAAACAGGACGAGATGTATGAAAACCGCAAGGCTGAACAGATACACGATAACCGATTTGTAAGCTTTTGCCATGTCACTGAGAATCCGGAACTTCTCGGTGGTCATGTGAATGAAATAATCCGGGTAATTGTTCATGACCTTTCTACGTGAAGTCACCGGGGTCTCCAGGGTAACATAGGTATAATCTTCAACCATCTCCGTGGTACCGGAGCTGATATATTTCTGCGCAAGTATAGTGTCTTCATCCAAGTTTGAAAACGTGATTGCTGAGAGGAAAACTTTCGAGAAGTAAGGCCAGATATATTCGTTATACTCGGCTCGCCATGGCGGCCGCAGGGATGGTTTTCTATCAAAGCAGGAAAGGGACCCGTTTTCACACGCCTCTCTCAATTCTGCACCCATTTTCTCATAAAAATCGAGCGCATCCGTCAGGTTCTTAGAGTACCCGGCCATTTCTACCCTGTCCCTGAGGCGCCAGATATAAAAGGAATTGGGCCATCGCAAGGATCGATCTGCTTCAAAATAGGGTTTGAGAATACGAAAAGTCGGACTTGCAGCGTAGGCAAGCTTCTTTGCCTCACGGCTCACCGGAACGTATCTCTTGGCATCCGACGTATCAATGTTCATCAGCCCGCCGAGGGCGGATTGAAATTGAGGTGACTTGAGCTCGTTTACCAGGGCATGCCCGTAAACCTTGTAATTAAAATAGGTGATGGATCCATAAAAGCTGGCAAAAATAGCAGCGACCCATATTAACAACAGGAAACGCTGGAATAATAATTTCCGGGAAAAACCGTTGTCGGTTATCAGGAAAATAATAACAAAGAGTCCGAAGCCAGGAAGAAGCCATATCCCTTCTTCGCGGGTAAACCAGAGCAGAGTGGCAAAAAAACCAAAGCCGCTGGCCCAGACAAATTTACTCCTAAACGATGCGTCGATTCTGATGACAAGACCAAGCATACAGGAAAACACAGCCAGAACCAGGGGCATGGACAGGCCCAATCTGAACGCCCGTCCGGTAGCCGGATAGGCATACATGAACGGGTTCAACAACATAAAGGTAAAGACGGTTATCAAGAGCCAGCGGTTTTTGACCAGTGGTCTTACCGCTGAAATCATCATCACGCAAAAGAAAGAATAGAGTAACTGCTGCGCCAACAACAGCGGAATTCCGATATGGTGGGCAAAAGCGATAAACAATGGGTATCCGGGCCCTTTAATGAGAGTAAACTGATCATAGGGTCCAAGCCAGCCACCACTAAGAATACCTTTGGCCAGGCGAATAAACAGATAATCGTCATGTGGGGTATAGGTGGCGATGAAGCCCTGGGACTGTACAAACCACAAGCGCACAAGAATCAGGATCAGCATCCACCAAAACAGAACCCGATCTTCTGATATCGTTGCTTTGCGGTAGGGTGGCGCCTCAAGTGAAAAAGAAGCTATTTTCATCCCAGCCGTCTCCCAGCGGCCATGCTAACGATTTGATATTTCATTTTTTCCTGCTGTTTCCGCTGTTCGTAATAGATCAGATCGGCAGTGACATGATCAATGTCTTTTGCGGTCCTCCCAAGCGGAATGTGCTCGACTGCAGTCCTGGTGGTCAGCCTCGAGTGGTTTGCGTTGCTATTGCCTTGCCTGACATTTCTGTCGTTCATATGGAGATTCCCGATGGAGTCGCTAAATTCACATAAGTCATCAAACAGGTGGCAGGTGCTGAAAAAGACAAGGTATGTTCTCGACACACGCAAAATGGCGGCCTCATGGACACTGCTATGTCGATGACATTGATCTTGATAAGTTCATCAATGGTCTTCTATCTACTGTAATTCTTTTACCCTGTCAAAGAACCAGGGCCGCAATCCAAAATCGATGAAGACTGCTCGATTCAAGAGTATTTAGGCTCGAACAGCGTCTAACGTTATTCCAGTTAAACTCCGGACAGAAGAGGTACAACGTGACAGGTCCCTGCGAGAAATTCACCACTTCAGAATACGGAAAAACTGGCATGGCCGCCTCCACGCTCAAGGTCTCTTTGCAGCAATGGACCCGATGTCCTGTTTCCCGGGCACCATATCTTTCCCTCTCAGAAGTCTCTGGTACCCCCCACCTCTTTATACAATCCGTTAAAACACTTGATTAGATCTCACCCAATTATATACTTATGTGGATAAGCGCTTAATAATAGGGTTTATACTGCTTGGTTATGGTGGTTCATCCCCTTGAGCTATAATGATTAACGACGGTAAAGATGCGAGTATTGCTTGTAGAAGACGAGAAAAAAGTAGCCAGCTTCATAAAAAAGGGGCTTGAAGAGCATGGCTATGCCGTCGATCTTGCCTCCGATGGCAGAATGGGCCTGGCAATGGCCCTTGATCAGGTGCATGATCTGGTCATCCTGGATATCAACCTTCCTGAAATTGACGGTCTTACCGTATTGAGGCAGATTCGGGCAAAACAGCTGATCACCCCGGTACTGCTGTTGACCATCAGGGCAACCATAGAAGACAAGGTCATCGGTCTCGATACCGGAGCCGATGATTACCTCTCTAAACCTTTTTCCTTTGAAGAACTCCTTGCCAGGGTTCGGGCCCTTCTTCGGCGCCGGTCAGAAATTAAATCTCCGGTGCTCTGCGTTGCTGATCTCTCGCTTGACCCCGCCTCACGCCAGGTGTTCCGGGGGGGAAATCGTATCCAACTCACCTCCAAGGAATTTGCCATCCTTGAGTATTTCATGCGCAATGTCGGCCGTGTTCTGACCCGACCCATGATAATTAATCATGCCTGGGATTATGATTTCGATGCAGAAACCAACGTGGTGGATGTTTATGTCAACTATCTGAGAAAGAAAATCGATACACCATCTCAGCCAAAGCTTCTGCATACCATCCGGGGAACCGGATATGTCATGAGGGAGGAGTAAGCGATGCTGGTTCGCTCCATACGTTTGAAACTGACCTTCTGGTACACAGGTTTACTGACTCTGACCTGCCTCCTGCTCGGCACTCTCAGCTACGGCCTCCTTACCTACAGTTTGAACCGGGATATCGACTATGCACTGAGAGGAATTGCCGATGTACTGGCGACCACGGTGCAGCGCAGAAGCGAGACCATGTTGTCGGCAGAAATTGATGAGATTTTTCGACAATTCTTCGGGTTTTCCCCTCTCGAACGCCACATCGATTTTTTCAACCTGTCAGGACAACGGCAGAGAGGACAGAACCGAGACAAGTCTCTGGTCGAAGTGCCGCTCAGCGAGTCAGCACTTGAAACAGCGGCCGGGGGGCAGCAGGTCTTCGAGACCATCAAGGGTGAAAACAGTCCGGCCTTGAGAGTGCTCACCACTCCGGTTCTTGACGACGGGCGCGTGATCAATGTAGTACGTGTGGGAATGTCTCTGGAAAACATGCATGAGACGAAAAAACGTTTTCTGCTTATTATGGCAGGCCTGCTGCCCATAACCCTGCTGCTGTCGGGAGGAGGAGGCTGGCTCCTGGCGGGCCGAGCTTTGCGTCCCATCGACGCCATGACCCGCACCGCCAACAGGATCAGCGCCGAACATCTGAGTCAGCGTCTCGGCGTAAGCGGCAGTGATGACGAACTGGATCGTCTGGCGAGAACGATCAATGACATGCTCGATCGAATCGATGGTGCCGTCCAGGAAATGCGACGCTTCAGCGCCGATGCTTCGCACGAATTACAAACACCTCTGACCATATTAAAGGGAGAGATCGAAGTGGCTCTGCTCAAACAACGCAGTCCATCTGAATATGAGCAGGTGCTGCACAGCAGTCTGGAAGAGATCGACCGGATCAATAAGCTTGTCGAAGGTTTGCTGCTGCTCGCCCGAGCCGATGTCGGCGCGCTCAAACTCGACCTCCAGCCGGTAGATATGGCCCAGCTTTGCCTCCGGCTCTGCAATCACCTGCAGCCCTTCGCGCGGCAGCATGGGATCGACCTGAACCATGCGGTTCTTGATTCAGTGGTTGTGGATGGAGATGAACTGCAACTCCAGAGGATGCTCACAAACCTGATCGACAATGGTATCAAGTACACGCCTGCCGGCGGTCAGGTCAGTGTGTCCGTGGAGAAAGGTGATGACGAGGCGGTGATTCGTGTGCAGGATTCAGGTCCCGGTTTCACCACGGAGGAAGCCGAAAAGATTTTCGACAGGTTTCATCGAGCACCGCAGGCGCGTCAGCAGGACAATAAAGGCTCCGGTCTGGGCCTCAGTATCGCCCGCTCGATTGCCCTCGCCCACCATGGTGAGATCAAGGTCGAAAGCGTTCCCGGTATCGGCTCAACCTTTTCTGTCTCTATCCCCTGCCTCAAGTCCAGCGACTTTGTTGCCTGAAGATTACCAGCGAATATCAATGGTGATGACAGGTCCTTGATCCGTCGCCTCGCAGGAAAATCTGTTATCGTTGATCGGCTGCGCCCCTCCACCATTATTTCCCTGCATTGCACACATATCATTTTCGGTTAATCCCCCTTTAATGTTGGTGTCCTACTATGTCGAATATGAGAACCCGCAATTTCTCATATAAGAAA